>NZ_CATKCB010000100.1:0-27916 GCF_949747025.1 Helicobacter sp. UBA3407
AACCAATGTTGTGGCTTCTAGCAAACTTTTCAATGGTAATTGTGTGTTTCCCAAAGAATTTGCTGCTGCGATTCCACAAGCCGTGATGATTCCACCCTCCAAAGTTGCAACAGCCGTATTCTTAAGAGCTTCTTTTTGGCTAATTTCTCCTTTTTGAACCTTAAGAATCTCATAAGCTCCACTCAATATCAAAGCAATTACTCCACCACTTAATGCGTGTCCAGTAATAGAGCGAGGCATACCTGTATTAATAATCATTTCAAAAACTCCTTATGTGGTTTGCGTAGAATCCTTAGAATCCTCTTTGGATTCTATCTTATCCTTTAAATTCTGTGCGGTTTTTTCAAGGGTGCTTTGCACACATTGCAATGCCTTATGGGAAACCTCTCTCCCTTTATCTAAGCCTTTTTGCAAATCTGCATTTATTGTGTGATTTTCAAAAGATTCTTTGATTTTTCTGCGCTGCGTAAAGAGAAGCGCAACTCCTGCCCCGACTGCTAGCCCCGCAACAAATGGTAATGCCATTTTTACTCCTTGTTTTGATTTAAAAATTCGTTTAATAAACTCGCCCCCAATGCTCCAACAATGACCCCGCCAATGAGAGAATAGTTTAATTTATGCAAAAAACTTTCTAACTCCATTTGACTTAGAGCTCCATTTTGCATTTTATTAACCATTTCACCTGCCTCATTTAAGAGTGCTTTACCCTCACTTAAGGCTTTAAGTGTGCTTTGGAGATTTTGTGTAGAATCTCGTGCAACACCTTGAACCTGCTCAAATGTATGAATAAGTGCGGGAATATGGTTATTAAAGCTTGCAGCTTGGAGACGATAAAAGGTGTCTAACACTTCCGAATCCTTCTCATTTGCAATAAGAGTATTGTAAAGTTCTACATTTTTATTTTCGTTTATAAGTGCAGTCTGTAAAATTTCCTCTATGCTAGAAAAACTTGCAAAACTCTCCGCATTGTAAGGATTCTGTGGAATTACAACACCTAAATTTTGCAAATGCCAACTCAAAGCGTTAATATGCGTTTGTTCGGCATTTTGGAGATGAGCAAAGACTTGCCCATAAGAGCTTACAGACGCATAAAAGCTATAAGCTTTGTATTCATCGTTTAAAGCCAAAAGTAAATTTTCAGCCCTCATTTAATCTCCTTTGAAGATGATAATTGATTATTTGCGCAATCTCTTCTAGTTTTTCACCCTGCATTAAATCCTCAAAAACCTTTGGATTTAGCAAATGTGCGTCATATTGAATCGTCAATGAGCCAATTAATTCATTAAGCTTGATGGTGGATATCAATGGAGTTTTTTCTAAAAATTTCAAAAATGCCTGAAAATCTACCGCACTATTTTCCACATATTTTTTCAATTTCGCATCTGCACGCAAACGGATTCTACCCTTTGTGTGATGAATAATAGAAAAATAATCACTAAAAACCTGCAAGTCTTGAGGTGTAATGGAAAATTCCTGACCCTCTTTAAATATAAATTTTTCCACTCTGCTTTCTTTAAAATTGGTAATCAATGTCAATATCTTAAAGCGGAATTATAAAATAATGAAAATTAATATCATCTTAAAGTTTTTTAAAAAGTTAAGTTTTAATTCTCTTCAATCGCAATTAAACAAAAACTTTGTAGAATTGCGCGAAAATTTCATTCTTAAAAGGTATTTTATGGAAAAGCCGGCTGTTGATAAAAAGGCTATTAAGCAGTTTTTTGATTTTTGCAAGGAAAATGAAGTTGAGTTTATTGACTTCCGCGTTACAGATATTAAGGGGATTTGGCATCATTTTTCCTTTAGTGCAAGCTCTATTGATGAAAGTAGCTTTGAGGGGATTCCCTTTGATGGAAGCTCCTTTCCTGCGTGGCAACCCGTTCATCAGTCGGATATGATTCTAATCCCAGACCCCGTGCGTTATTTTATTGACCCTTTCACCGCCGACACGACAATAGTAGTATTTTGTGATGTATGGGATATCTACAAAAACAAACCCTATGAAAAATGCCCACGCAGTATCATCAAACGCGCAATGAAACATCTAAACGAAAGTGGAATCGGTGATGTGGCATATTTTGGTCCAGAAAATGAATTTTTCATTTTTGATTCTATCAAGATGAAAGATTCTGTGAATTGTCAATACTATGAAATTGACACAGAAGAAGGAGAATGGAATCGCTCTAAAGAATACGAAGGAGTCAATCTTGGACATCGTCCTGGCACAAAAGGAGGTTATTTCCCTGTTGCTCCTGTAGATTCTATGGTAGATTTGCGTGCAGAGATTGTCAAGGTGCTCAATCAAGTAGGACTAGAAACTTTTATCGTGCATCACGAAGTTGCGCAAGGACAAGGAGAGGTAGGAGTTAAATTTGGTGATATGTTAGAAGCAGCAGATAATGTTCAAAAGCTTAAATATGTTGTAAAAATGGTTGCTCATCTGAATGGCAAAACAGCTACTTTTATGCCAAAACCACTTTATGGGGACAATGGGAGCGGTATGCACACGCATATTAGCATTTGGAAAAAAGGCAAGAATCTTTTTGCAGGAAATGCCTATGAGGGTTTAAGCGAAATGGCAATGCACTTTTTAGGCGGTGTTTTAAAGCACGCAAGAAGCATTGCGGCTTTTACAAATGCTTCAACAAATTCCTATAAACGCTTGATTCCCGGCTTTGAAGCACCTAGTATTCTTACTTATTCTGCACAGAATCGCAGTGCGAGCATTCGGATTCCCTATAATAGTGGAGAAAAAGCGAAGAGAATGGAATTTCGTTTCCCAGATAGCTCAAGCAACCCTTACTTAGCTTTTGCTGCACTTTTAATGGGGGGGCTAGATGGTATTATCAATCAAATAGACCCGGGCAAACCAATGGAAGTCAATCTTTTTGAGCTTACTTTAGATGAGATTCGTGAAAAAGGCATCAAGCAACTTCCACATACCCTAAGAAGTGCAATTGAAGAAATGCTTTTAGATAAGGAATTTTACAAAGTTGGGCAAGTTTTTAGTGAAGAGTTTATTCAAACCTACAAACAATATAAATTTGAAACTGAAATTTGGCCTTGGGAAGCGCGTCCGCATCCTTTTGAGTTTATCACAACTTACAGCTGCTAGATTCTATAATCTCTTGCAGTTTTTTCAAGGCGTAAAACTAGAAAAAGAGTTTTAAACTCACAAAAAATCTTTTGTGTCATTTACCCTGATTCTTTTTATTTTAAATTTGCTATAATAGCAGAATCTATTTTTTATACAGGATTTAATATGGAGTCTTCAACAATCAATCTTCTTAGCAACTATATGCCTATGGTGCAACGTTATCAATCGCAATTTTCATCTTTTAATACCTTACTTAGCAAAACAACTTTGACAGGCAAAATTAGCTCATTAGATATTGCGGAAAATCTTTTTGATTATATGGAGACAACACAAGAAAAGTTTGAGAATCTTCAAGATAGGCTTATTGAAACTATCTTAGAACAAACCTTTTTTAATTCCTATGAAGAAGCAAACACTTCTGCAAAAATCATTGCGGAAATCTTTAAGCTTTATTTTCACAATCGCCACGAAGACATCTCTACGCTCGCAGAAAGTAAATATTTACTAGATTTATGTCTAAACTTTGAATCCCACAAAGATAAAAATCCAGAACAATGCAAAGTTGCTTTAGAAACAATTGTTGCATATCTTAAAAGATTTGCTACTAGCAGCGCAGTTTATAAAGATATTATGATTTATCACAATGATGGCACACTTTTGCAAACAATTGATTTAGGCAAAAAATACGCTATTGCTTATGCTACAAAACTATCCCCTATTCTTGAAGCACGCAACATAGAAAAATATGGGGAGTTTTATCAAAAAGTTGATTTTTATGATACCAAAGAAAAAGAGAAAGAAGAAAGAACAGAATTCTTCTTCGTCATTCCTTTGCGCCAAAACAAAGAACAAGCACCTATTATGGTGCTTACTTTTGTGGTAGATGTCCAAGAAGAATTTAAAACGATTTTAGAACGTTTTCCCTATCGCTTACCACAATCTAATCTTGTGATTATTAATCAAAAAAATCATATTTTATTTTCTGATAATACGCGTATGTTTCCCAATGGACAATTGTTAAGTTTAACCGAACACAAAGATTACACTTTTTTAGAATATCGCTCTAAGGCTTGTATGGTTGCGTTGCAAGAAATCAATAACATACAAGGTTTTACAAGCATTACAGAGCAATGGCGCATTTGTAGAATCGTGCCGCTTTATGTTGCATTTGATACCAAAAAACAAACCAACCACAAAATTGACCCTCTTTTACTAGAAAATTCTTTGCTTGTTACAAAAGATTTAGACATTGTCATTGCAGAAAGTGAAAACATTAATGAAGAATTAGGAGATGTTGTTATCAATGGTGAGATTATTGCCTCAAAAAGCCATTCTTATGCACTCAATCCAATTTTAAATAATATTAGAATCTTAAGCGAAGAAATGAACACACTTTGCGTCCAATCAACGGAAGAACTACAAAAAGGAATCTATAATGCCCTCTTTAATGTGATTGACTATTATTCCAAATATTTTGCATTAATTACAGATAGCCTTTTTAGAGAATGTGTTAAAGATTCTAGATGGATAAAACATGGTATAGAATTTAAAAACTACTTAGATGAGCATATGCAAGGCAATCTTACACCTGAAACGCTTGCAAGCACCAAGACACTTTTAGAACGTTTGAAAACAAATTTTAGTAATTTTTACAACATTATCCTTTTTGACAAAGAGGGTAATACTTTACAAAACGCATTAGATGATATTCAATTCAATGCAAAAAAACTCGGAATTATTGACCGTTTCAATAGTAGCAATCTTAATAATCTCATTGTTTCTAACTATGAACCAACGGCATTCTATAACAACAAAAAAACTATTCTTTTTTATGATGCAATTAAGGGAGATAACAATAAATTCTTAGGTGGCTTGCTTTTTGTGCTAGATTTAGAAAAGATTCAAGTATTCTTGGATAATTCCCTACCTAAAGAATCTGCGATTCTTTCTGAAAAAAGTGAAATATTCAGTGTTGCATTTGATAGTGCAAAAAATATTTTAGCCACCACAAAACCAGATTTCAACTTTGAAAATTATAATTTAAGTGATACATTTGATTTCAAAAGTCTAAAAAATTTCAAAAAAATTATTCAAATTGGACAAAAACATTATTTGATTTGCAGCGAAGTCTGCGACCCTGCACAAAGTGCTTTTACAGAATATACAAAACGCTCACTCTATGTTATGATTTTTGTTGCGGTCAAAATAGAAGAGAATATGGAGCAAATTCTACAACAAACCGAATCACTAGAATCTCCAAAAGAGCAGTCCAACTAGCCATCTCCCATAAGATTCCGCTTGTGGAATCTTATCTTAGACAATAAATTAAATCAATCAATTTTCAACACAGCCAAAAATGCTTCTTGTGGGAGAGCAACTTTGCCAATTGCTTTCATACGCTTTTTTCCTTCCTTTTGCTTTTCAAGCAATTTGCGCTTACGCGTAATATCTCCTCCATAACATTTAGCAGTAACATTCTTACCCATAGATTTGACGGTTTCGCGTGCAATGATTTTATTGCCCACACTCGCCTGAATTGCTACTTCAAATAATTGCCGAGGGATAATCTCTTTCATTGCCTCTACTAACTCTTTACCCCTCTCGTAGGCTTTAGACTTTGGCACGATGATACTAAGCGCATCTACAATCTCATTTGCGACGCGAATATCAAGCTTTGCCAAATCTCCCTCTTGATAGCCAATAGGCTCATAATCAAAGCTCGCATAGCCTTTTGTGCAGGATTTTAATTTATCATAAAAATCCATTACGATTTCATTTGTCGGAATCCAATATTCTAGCAAAACACGCGTTTCTTGCAAATATTCCATTTTCTTTTGGATTCCACGTCGCTTGTTCAAAAGCGTAATCATATTACCCAAAAACTCACTCGGAACGATAATTGTAGCTCTTACATAAGGTTCTTTAATCCCTGCAATCTTTTGCTCTGGTGGCAATTCACTAGGATTTTGAATATAAACAATCTCTCCGTCTGTCTTGCTTACCTCATACACAACCGTAGGAGCAGTAGCAATCAAATCAAGCCCGAATTCGCGCTCCAATCTTTCTTTGATGACTTCCATATGCAACAAGCCCAAAAAACCTATGCGGAATCCAAACCCTAATGCAACAGAAGTTTCAGGTTCATAAGTCAAACTAGAATCGTTCAATTTTAGCTTGTCTAGTGCGTCGCGCAAATCCTCAAACTTGTCTGTATCAATCGGATAAATCCCTGCAAACACAAAAGGTTTTGCGGGTTCAAACCCAGCCACAGGCTCTTTTGTGCGCTCCTTAAAATCTGTCATTGTATCCCCTACAGCAATGTCTGTTACATTCTTAAGCCCCAAAATCACGATTCCAATCTCCCCACTTTGAATCACCTTTGTTTTTTCTTGACGCAAAGGGTGCGGATACATAAGCCCCAAAACTTCGTGATTCTTATCGCTTCCCATAATATAAAGATTCTGCCCGACCTTGATACTTCCGTCAAAAACCCTTACAAGAGCAAGTGCGCCAAGATAATTATCAAACCAAGAATCATAAATCAATGCCTTTGTGGGTGCATTAGAATCACCGCTTGGCGCAGGGATTTTCTCCACAATGCTATTGAGCAATTCTGTGATTCCAAGATTTGCCTTTGCACTCACTTGCAAAGCGTTTGTGCAATCTAGTCCAATTGTCTGTTCAATCTCATTTCTCACGCGTTCCACATTTGCCGCAGGTAAATCAATTTTATTAAGCACGGGGATAATTTCAAGATTATTTTCCAAAGCAATATAAACATTTGCGATTGTTTGCGCCTCTACTCCTTGACTTGCATCTACTACCAATAATGCGCCATCACTTGAAGCAAGAGAACGCGAAACTTCATAGCTAAAATCTACATGTCCGGGCGTATCAATCAAATTTAAAATATAATTTTCACCTTTATAATTATAGTTTAAACGCACACTTTGCGCCTTGATTGTGATTCCTCTCTCTTTTTCAATCTCCATTGTATCCATTACTTGGGCACTCATCTCACGCGCACTAATTGCGCCACAAGCCTGAATCAAACAATCTGCCAAAGTAGATTTACCATGGTCAATGTGTGCAATAATAGAAAAATTACGAATCTTTTGCATTGCGTCCATTAGAATTAAACCTCAATCATCAATTTTGAAGCCAAAATCTTAGCAAATTTACACTTAATATTTTTGGCTATGCTATAATTTAGGCTTTGATTTTTCATTTTAAGGTATTTTATGAAAATATTTCATTTATTCACTAAAATTTTAGATTTTATTACAAAATATTTAAAAGTATTCATCTTTTTGCTCGTGGTTGGATTGATTTTCGCACCAAAAGATGATTTGCCAAAGCAAGATGCAAATGTCGCAAGAATCAATCTCTATGGCACAATTTTGCAAAGTGATACTTTTTTAGAAGAATTAGAAAAAATAGAGCAAAACCCAAAGATTCAAGGAATCTTACTTGTCATTGATTCGCCCGGAGGAGCAATTGCTCCAAGCGTAGAAATTTCCGAAGCCATCAAACGCATTCACACAAAAATCCCTGTGGTTGCCTATGCACAAGGAACAATGGCAAGTGGAAGCTATTTAGCGGGTGTTTGGGCGGATTCTATCGTAGCAAATCGTGGCGCGCTTTTAGGTTCTATTGGTGTCATCATCAATGGCGCAGACATCAGCGAACTTGCAGAAAAACTCGGGATTAAGCCACAAACCCTCAAAGCTGGAATCTATAAAGAAGCAGGAACTTTTATGAGAAAGTGGAATCCTCAAGAAGAAGCTATGTTAAAAGATTTAGTTGAAGAACAATATAAAATGTTTGTCCAAGAAGTTACCCTTGCACGCAAAATTTCACTACAAGAAGAGCCAAACTTCGCACAAGGCAGAATCCTAAGTGCCAACAATGCATTAAAATTTAAGTTAATTGATAAAATCGGCAGCCTTTATGACGCGCAAGAGTTACTTTTCATAAAAGCCAACATTCAAAATCCCAAGTGGCACAAAGAGGAAAAAGATAAAATTGAAATCTATTTGGAAAAAATCTTTGGGGACAATATCGCACTTGGTGTGCAAAATGGAATTGCGCTCGCATTAGAGCAATTATCCAAAATTTGGCTAAAGGGCAACTAATGCAAATGATACTAAAAATCAAAACACCAGACCAAAAAGGCTTAATTGCAGAGATTACACGCGTAATTTTTGAATTTAATCTAAATATTTTAAAAAATGATGAATTTGTAGATAAGGAGAATAATCTCTTTTTTATGCGCTCTGAAATGGAGGGGGATTGCTCCATAAAATCGTTGCAAAAAGCAATCCGTGCTCTACTTTCTCCACAAGCAAATATAGAAGTCTTTGAGGCAAAGCGAAAAAAAATCGTGATATTATGCACAAAAGAAAATCATTGTTTAGGAGACTTACTGATTCGCTACGATAGCGGCGAGTTGAATGCAGACATTTTGGCTGTTGTGTCTAATTACACGCTTTTAGAACCTTTATGCCAAAAGTTTAATTTGCCTTTTATCTGCATTCCCAGCGAAAATCTAACTCGTGAGGAACACGAAACGAAAGTCTTAAAAGTACTAGAAAGATTCCCTAGTGATTATATCGTGCTTGCAAAATATATGCGTATTTTAAGCCCAAATTTTGTCAAAAGATTTGAGGGCAAGATTATCAACATTCATCATAGCTTTCTTCCTGCATTTATCGGGGCAAATCCCTATAAACAAGCTTACGAGCGCGGAGTGAAAATCATTGGAGCAACGGCGCATTTTGTAAATAACGCACTAGATGAAGGACCCATTATCTATCAAGACATTACAAAAGTCAATCACGCAATGAGTTGGAAAGATATGCAAAAAAGCGGACGCGATGTAGAGAAAATCGTGCTAGCTAAGGCACTCAATCTCGCATTAGAAGAAAAGATTTTTGTTTATAACAATAAAACCATTGTCTTTTAACCTCACCTTGCAATTCGCAGCCTGCGTCATTGCAAGGGCTTGTGAGGCTTCATAAAAATCGTAGCATACACCACGATGGCAATTCACTCTCAATTAGCACAAATCCATATTTTAGCATAAACCAAACTAAATAAAATCTTAATCCCTGCGATTCCATACCTTGTGCTTTTTAGAATCTAAAATATACTGAAGCTTTTGCTTTGATTTTGTAATTGCATATCAGAAAAAATTTCTTTTTCTAAATAATACCATTCTAAATCCGAAGGAATAGAGGAATCAGGCAAAGATTGCGCACTGCCACTTTCTCCAGCACTTTGCAAAGAGCGCGCACTATATCCCGCAATCTCTCCACCTTTCATAAAATACGCTGTCACTCCAGCACCGATTCCAGCACCTAATAAAAATGCGTCCGTTTTAGGGGAAATGCACCCACCAAAAAATACTGCCACACACGCAAGATAGCCAAAGATACACGCTTTTTTGATAATTTTTTGCTTCATTGTCTGCCTTTTTCAAATAGGATTCTACCTTTCTCTAAGCACACTTTATTCCAAAATTGGATAAAATCGCAAACTTCAAGCAAAAAACTCGCAAAAGGTAAGGTTTCGCAATGTTTGGAATGGGATTTTTTGAAATTTTAATGATTGCAGTCGTAGCAATTATTTTTTTAGGACCAGAAAAATTACCCAAAGCATTGGTAGATATGGCAAAATTCCTTAGGGCAGTCAAAAAAACGATGGACGACGCAAAAGAAAATTTAGAGCGCGAAGTCAATCTTAATAAAATCAAAGAAGAAGCCCTAGCCTACAAAAACAGCATTACGCAAGAAGTCCAAACCCTAAGCAAAGATTTGGAGCTAAAAGACCTCAACTTAGACCTTGAACCAAATTCCTCACCCTCACAAACCACCAAGGAGAATCCACAAACAAACCAAACTACCACTAAAGATTCTACCCTAGAAAAATCATCGCATTCTCAAAGCAAAGAAATCCAACCCAATAAGCTTGACAAGACGACTTTGAGATTTGGTGCAAATTTAGCAGAAGAACAATCACAAACCCAAACAACAAGGAATGAAAATGTTTGAAGATTTAAAACCTCACATTCAGGATTTGCGAAAGTGTCTGATTCGTATTACTCTTGCACTTCTTGTTACTTTCCTTGCCTCCTTTTATTTTTGGGAATTTATCCTAGATTGGATGGTTGCTCCTCTTAGCTCCGCACTTCCAAAGGGACGCGAAAGTGTAATTTTTACACAAGTTGGGGAAGCATTTTTTACCGCTATTAAGGTAGCGTTTTTTAGTGGATTTATCTTTGCTTTGCCTGTAATTTTTTGGCAAATTTGGGCATTTGTCGCGCCCGGCTTATACGATAATGAAAAAAAACTCGTGCTTCCTTTTGTGATTTTTGGAACATTTTTCTTTCTGTGTGGCTGTGCTTTTGCCTATTACATTGCCTTTCCCATTGGCTTTGGATATTTAATCAACTTTGGCTCCCAACTTTTTACCGCACTTCCAAGCATAGGAGAATATGTCAGCTTTTTTGCTAAATTAATGGTTGGCTTTGGAATCTCTTTTGAACTCCCTGTGATTACATTTTTCCTAGCAAAAATTGGGCTCATTACCGATAGGACATTAAAAGAATATTTCAAATATGCCATTGTTTTTATCTTTGTTCTTGCGGCGATTCTCACTCCTCCTGATGTGCTTTCACAATTTTTAATGGCGATTCCACTTGTTTTGCTTTATGGATTGTCTATTATGATTGCCAAAATGGTAAATCCCTACAAAGAATCACAAGAAAAAGACGATGAGGCAGGAGAATAAATGCGTGAATTGCAACTTAAAAGCTATGATTATATCTTGCCCAAAGAGCGCATTGCAACCTACCCTATTGTCCCAAAGGAAGAGGCAAAATTGCTAGTTTATGAACGCGCAAGCGATAAAATAACACATACAACTTTCAAAGATTTTGCAAACTTTCTACCACAAGATACCTTGCTTGTTTTTAATAATACCAAGGTTTTACCCGCAAGGCTCTATGGCACAAAAGTTGTGCAAGATTCTAAAAACCCTAACACAAAAGGTGCAAAAATTGAAGCACTCTTCCACAAAGAAATAACACCCAATGTCTATCTAATGCAATTTAAAGGGCGTTTGAAAGTCGGGCTTTTAGTTGCCTTTGAGGGAGGAATTTTTGCTAGAATCCTAAAAGACAATCAAGATTCTACGCTTGGCGCAGGATTTAAAGAAGCAGAATTTTTCAGGATTCCACAAAAAAACTTGCAAAATTATCTACAATCTTTTTCCAAAACCTTAGAATCTCCTTTGAATCGTGAAGAGTTTTTTGAATTTTTAGAACACTTTGGACATATTCCTTTGCCTCCCTATCTTAAGCGACAAGATACGCAAGCAGACAAAAAGGATTATCAGAGCGTTTTTGCCAAACATTTAGGAGCAATTGCCGCTCCAACTGCGTCCTTACATTTTAGCGAAGAATCCTATAAGAATCTAAAGCAAAACTTTCAAAACACAGAAATAACATTGCACGTGGGTGCTGGGACTTTTGTAGGCGTGCAAAGCGAGAATATTTTAGAACACAAAATGCATAAAGAATATTTTTTTATCTCGCAAGATTCCGCAGATAAAATCTATCAAGCCTCTCATATTACCGCTATTGGAACGACTGCCACACGCGTGATTGAGGAGTTTGCTAGAAATGGAAAGCTTCGTGGCGAATGTGATTTGTTTTTACACCCCCAAAACAAACCTCGCAAAACAAATGCGCTTTTAACAAACTTTCATCTACCAAAAACCACTCTTTTAATGCTTGTTGCTTCTTTTGTAAGCTTAGATACAATGCAGCGACTCTACAAAGAGGCAATAGCACGAAATTACCGCTTTTATTCCTACGGCGATGGAATGTTGATATTATAGATTCTACATAGGAAAGATGCAATGAAAAATCTGCAAACCTCACAAATTGCTCTCTTAAAATCTTATGCGAATCTGCTTTTACATTGGAATACGATTCATAATTTAAGCGGAGCAAAGGACATTCAAAGCATTCAAAAAAATATTCAAGATTCTCTCTATCCTTTGAGTTTAGAAGAGTTGAATCTACACACAAAAACCAACCTATTAGATGTTGGAAGCGGCAACGGCTTCCCAAGCATTCCTCTTGGAATCGCGCTTGGGGTTCCTACGATTCTCTGTGAACCCAACGCCAAAAAAGCTGCTTTTTTGCAAAATATTAAAGCGAATTTAAACCTAAAAAACTTTACAATTCAACGCAAAAAGATAGAATCGCTAGAGTTAGAAATCAAGCCGAATCTGATTACTTCAAGGGCAACTTTTAACATAAAAAAATTTTTAGAAAAGTGCAGCAAGCACATTTCGCAAGAAACGACTATCTTACTCTATAAGGGCTCAAACTTTGAAAATGAGATTCCAAAAGGCTTAAAATATACTCATTTTCAAAGGGACTTGTTGCATTATCTTGTCATTTTAGGAGAGAATTTAAAATGTTAAAATTTTTTTTATTAATTTTATTCTTAGTTGGCGTGTATTTACTTTTCTTTCGCAAAAACCAACAAAAACCAACAAAAAATGACTTCAAATCAACGCAAGATTCTATTATGCTTGAATGCACACAATGCGGAACTTATGTTTCAAACGAAGAAGTAATTATTAAAGATGGTAAATATTATTGCTCCAAAGAATGTGCCAAACTTGCTTAAAGGATAAAAAATGCTGATTTTGAATCACCCTTGTATTCACCCCCTAAATCTCGTCCGCATTTCTTCTCAAGAGCAAATCACCCATTCTCTGCCCTCTGATTTTTTGTTGCTTTCTTGCGATTCTTTTACACAAACCTTAGCTCTTGCGCGTTTTTGTAATAGCAATACTTTGGCTTATGCAAGTTTTGTTAGAAATACCAAAGAAGCCTTATTTTTGGTTAATTTAAATGTGCGATTCTTGCTTTGCAGGGAAATCCACCTTGCAAAAACTTTGCAAAAACTCGCAGAAACCTATCTCTTTGACGCAAAAATTTTACTTTGTATTCAAGAGGAACAAGAAATTGAAAAAACTGCAGAATGCGGCATTGATGGGGTGATTTTTGCCAACCTTTAATACTTTGGAATCCTACGCTCCTTTTAATGCTTTAGCCAAAGAGGATTTAATGCTTTTAAGCCAAATTACAACTTTCAAGCATTTTGTCGCCAAAGAAATGGTGCTTTATGAGCAAACGCGCGTTTCCTCTTTGTTTTTCTTATGCAAAGGATGCTTAAAACTCTATAAAGTTGGACGCTTTGACAATGAAGTATTTTTGGGGCTTTTAGAAAATGGGCTTTTATTGGACTTTAACTCACAAAATACAAAAGGAGAGTTTTTCTCTTTTGCAAATCTTGAATGTGTGGAAGATTCTCTCATCGCCTGTTTTGATGGTATAAAACTAACGCAAATTTTAGAGCAGAATCCTCGTATTTTAGCTTTATTTTTCAAAGAAACCCAAAAAAAAATCGCACTTTTTGAGGAGGTGATTCAAAAGAATCTCATTTTTGATAGCACCGCAAAAATAGCCTATACGCTTTATTTTCATTTAGATAGTTTCAATGCACACAAAAAGCAAGAAAATGCTGCTTTTTTAAATATTCAGCCCGAGACACTTTCTAGAACTTTAAAAAAACTTCATCGTGATAATATTTTACTCACCAACAAACAAGGTAAGATTGAGATTATCAATCCACAAAAACTTCATAATATTTTTAAACAGGATTAAGAATGACAAAAATTGTAACGCGCCTCATCATACTTGGGATTCTTACAACCTTTTGTGTTGGGGTAATGATTCTCTCAGTAATCTTTATCAACCAACTTGGAATCCAAGATGGCTATATCATCAATATTGCAGGAAAAGAGCGAATGCTCACGCAAAAAATCACAAAAGAAATTTTCCTTATTAACTCTCAAAATAGCCAAGACTACACCGCACTTAACCTTGCCCTAGAAGAGTTTGAAAACAACCTAAACACCTTGCGCTTTGGCAATCCACAAAAAAATATTAATCCTCCCACCAAAACAACGATTATCACCAAGCTAGAAGCAATTACGACGCAATGGACGCACTTTAAAACCATTGTAGAGGATTTTAAATCTACTTCTAGCAAACTTTATGAGGATAGGAAATTTTTGGACGAAAATAACATCAAAATGTTATTTCTCTCCGATAACATCGTCAAAGCGATGGTAGAATCCAAAATGCCTGCCCATCTTATTGATGATTCTGGGCGTCAGCGAATGCTCACACAGCGAATGGCATATCTGATGACACGTTATTTTCATATTTGGGATGACAAATCTTATCGTGCTTTTAAAGAGAGTCATGCGCTTTATCATACCATTATCACAAATTTTTATCAAAATGCCAACTACAAACATTTTCCAAAACTTGCCAAATCCATTCAAGAAGCCTATGAATTTTGGCAAACTTACTCCAAACATATTGATAATGTTTTAAACCTACAAGAACATATTGTAGAGGATTTAAAACAAATTACATCGCAAAATACCGCTATCTTAAATGAAATTGATTGGACGGTGAATCTTTATTCTGACATTTCTATCCACCAACGCGCCTATTTGGAGAAATTTCAATATGTCGCGGCGTTTATTATGATATTGCTTGGATTCTACTCTATTTATAATCTCTTGAACATTAGGGCACATTTGGGACGCTTTTTGCAAAAAACCAAACTCCTCGCAAGTGGCAAACTCAACCAAAATCTCACCGAAGCAATTCAGCTAGAAGGAGAAAGCGAGCTATCTCAAGCCTCACAGAATCTTTCACATTTTTTGCAAAGCCTAGAACAAACCAAAGAAACTTCCAAACAAGCCATTCATTTAAGCGAACTCATTAGTGAAGAGATTGAAAATATTAGTGAAGAGATTCGGCATAAACTTGCCTTTGCAAAAATCAGTGAGGAAAGACGCAAGAGCATAGAAGACAGCATTAACCTAAGTGAAGATATTGCAATCCAATCTAGCGAACAGCTCATCATCACTGCTAGATTACTTGACAAACTCCATAGAATTTTAAAAGAAATTGAAAGCTGTTGCTAATTGCAAACAAGATATTTGAATCTATTCCTCAAGCTTTTTTGACTTCCAACTAAAATGTTTGGGCTGATAAAGATTAATGAGATAAGTCGCAAAAACTGCAAGACTTCCTCCAAGCAATGTTAAAACACTTGGAATCTCTCTCAAAATGATAAAACTGCTTAATAACGCAGTGGCTGGCACAAGCAGATTAAAAGAGCTTGCTTGCGTTGCCCCTACGCGTGCCACTCCCATATAATAAATGCTCGTTCCCACAGCCGTAGATAATACCGCCACGATAAACATCATCCACCAAAACCTAAACTCAAAGGTAAAAATATCCAACATACTAGGCTGAAAGAAAAAAATAGGCGAAAACAATAACACACTTAAAAAAGTAATGTATAGATTAATCGCTACAGGGTGAATTCTAAGATTGCGACAAACAAGGGTTAAAATTGCCCAATCCAACGCACAAAGAACAAAAAATACATTGGATTTACCAAAAAGCTGTTGCCAACTTCCTAAATCTAGCAAACAAATCCCCGCAAGGATTCCCAGAAATAAACCCAAAATCTCATTTTTTTTCATCACTCTTGTGGAATCTTTTTTGAGCTTATAAAACCCGAAAGTCAAAAGATAGGCAAATATCGGAATTAATGTTGTTACAAGCACTCCACTTTTTCCCGCGCTGCCATAATTTAAACCGATAAAATACATAATAGAATACAAACAATTCAAAAAAGCTGCAAACGATAAAAACTTCAATGCAGACTTGTCAATTCGCAAAGGAATCTTGAGAAAAAAGACTATTGCACAAGAAGCAAGTAAGGCAAAGAAAAACCTCCAAAAGGCAACTACATCTGCACTTGCATATTCAATCAAAACCTTACTAGCAGCCCAAGAAGCACCCCAAAAACCCATCGCCATTACAAGTAAAATATAAAAAAGGATATTTTTCATAATTCTTTAGAAACCTTATCATAGATTCTTAGGCTAACTTAATACTATGCAAATTTTATTGATTTACCCTTGAAGAATCAAGAGTATTTTCTAATTTTTCTAAGCGCAGTGCATATTCTTTTTGCATTTTTACAAGATTTGCTGTCGCTGTGATTTGATTAAGCGACACCCAAAGGCTCAAGGAAACAAAAACAATCATAATCACGCAAGCAATAAGAGAGATTTTAACTGCCTTTAATGCTGTTTTTTGCACCCTTTCTAGGGTAGTTTGTTTATTTTCTTGCATAAGAAATCCTTTTAAATAGTTTGAAATTTATAAAAACGATGAAAAACAGCCAAGAAAAAGGAAAAAATTGCCAAAATCATCACAATGCTTGCTCCTGCTTGCAAGTCATAAAAATAAGCCACTGCGATTCCACATAGCATACACACAAATGAGATCAAACTTGCTCCAAACATCATTTTTGCAAGAGAAGTTGTAAAAATCTCGCTACAATAAGCAGGGATACTCAAAAGTGCAACGATTAAAATAATGCCAACCGAACGCATAGAAATCACAATTCCCAAAGCAATCAAAATCATTAAAAGAATGCTAAAGAATCTTGTATTAATGCCTTGTAATTGAGTAAATTCATTGTCATACGAGATTCCAAGAATAATACGATAAAATAACCCTACAAAAGCAATCAAAAAGAGACCAAAACCAACCATCAAATAAATATCACTCTCTGTGATACTCAAAATACTACCAAACAAATATCCCATAAAGTCTTTATTATAGCCCGGCGTTAATTCTACCAAAATCACACCTAATGCCATACCAAAAGCCCATAATGAGCCGATAAGAGAATCCAAACGTTCTTTGGCAAAAAGCAACATATAGGCTAAAAGAATCGCACAAAAAATGCTGAATCCCGTAGCTCCTACAAGAATCGGTAAGCCAAAAAATGCTGCAATTCCAACCCCTCCATAAACGCTATGTGCAATTCCACCCGCGACAAACACCATACGATTAGTTACAACCAATGTACCGATAATTCCACAAATAATACTTGTGCAAAATGCACCCCAAAGAGCGTTTTGCACAAAAGTATATCCCAAAAGTTCAATCAACGAGCCACTCCAAGCTTTCTTCATTTAATTCAGTCTTGATAATATCCATTTTAATCGTTGCATTAAGATATTCCGCAATCTCAATCATATCAATCAATGCGTTGCGCATACAGCTTGTTGCACCAGGACTTGGTGTCATATTAAATGTAATTCCCTCTCCGCTTTTAATCTTTTTTTCTCCTAAAACAAGTTTTTTAGTTTTTTTATCAAGCACTTGTGGGCGGATTCCACCAAAACCGCTCGCATAAGTCAAATCCTCTAAGGTGATAGAGGGGATAATCTTTTGCGCTTCTTTGATAAAAAATCTCTTCCCAATCATAGGAACTTCATACAAGAAATTTCGTAAAATATAATTACGAATCTCACTATCTGAAAATAAATCCCATATAATTTTTGTTGTAGCCGCTTCTCCAAATCCAGAGGTTTTAAAGAAATCCAAATAAGTTCCGGGCTTAAATCTCTCTAATTTAGGCAAAGAAAGAGCAGTTGGACCCAAACGATTCTTGCCTTTTGCTACAACATCAGGGTCGCCGTGAATCGCCGCAAAAGGTAGTTTAGGGTGTTGCACCGTATAAACTTTACCCCTTAGCTTGTCGCCGGGAATAAAGAAAAAGCTTCCCGCCACAGGCAAGCAACCAAGATCTAAACCAAATCCCATATTTTGTGCTAAAAATAATGAATGCGCACCTGCATTCACTAGCACAAAAGAGGCACTAAGGGGTTCTTTACCTTTTGCGCGAATTGTATATCTCCCATCGCCTTGTTTAATAATATCTTGCACTTGATAGTTAAAAATTGCTTGATGCTCGCCAAATACACTTTTCTCTACCATATGATGCGCCACAGAACAAAAATCCATTGCACAGAAGCTTTTGCGTGTTCCAGAACCTACCACATTCTCTGCGCGATCGCTTCCGTCTGCTAGCTTAATGACATTAGGCTCAATCTCTTTAATGTCCTCTTTGGTAAAAAATTCCAATTTCGGATAAATCCCCTTAAATTCCTCGTGACGTTTTTGCATAAATTCCACTTCTTTATCCCCTACCCCAATCGCCATTTTTTGATATTCAAAAATACTTTTGTTTTGCAGTTGATGAAATAAAGCATAAGAAACTAGCATTTCTGCTGACCTTGCAACCTTTTTTGCTTTTTCAAAAGTATAATTCGTCTCAATATCACCTGCGTGAATGGTTTGAGAATTATTATTACCACTAGAACTAAGTGTAGCGGGTGCTTCGTATTTTTCTAGTAAAACCACTCGCTTTAAATCTGTATAATGCGTTAGCGCATAAAACAACGCGCTTCCTGAAATTCCAGCACCAATAATTGCCACATCATAAGAATTATTCATTTTTACCTCCTCTATTAGAGTGCCACAAACCCATAAGCTCTACTTCGCAGAAATGTTTATCCCCTATGCTAGAGGAAACATTCACATCACTTGGTAAGTTATGCGTTGTAACTTCTTTATTCACATATAAAACTTTTTTTGCATATCCTAACAAAACGGACACATCATGACTAATCATTAGGATAGTCTTTTCTTGATTGATTTGTCGCAACAAATCATAAATTTCTTTTTGATTCTTTTGGTCAATACTTGCCGTAGGCTCATCTAAGACCAAAAGATTGGGGTTACCGCATAATGCACGCGCAATCAGCACTCTTTGTCTCTGTCCTCCAGAGAGCTCACCGACTTTTTTATGCGCAAAGGATTCCAAATGGAATTGCTCTAACCTCTCCATTGCAATTTTCTTTGCATTTTTGGGTAAAAATCCACCAAAAAAATTAGGTTTTAAAAACCCCATCATTACAACCTCAAGTGCTGTAATGGGAAAATGACGATTTAAAAAAGTATTTTGTGGCACATAGCCAATGCACAAATCTTTATTCTTTATAATTTCTCCACTTGTTGGCTTTAGCAATCCAACCAAAAGACGCGCTAATGTGCTTTTACCACCACCATTTGGTCCAATGATTGCCCAAAAATCACCTTCACAAATCGTCCAATCCACATTATACAAAATTCGCTCTTTGGTAAAATAAAATTTAACATTTTTGCATTCAATAATTTTTTTATCGTTCTTATTTTGTGCCATCAAATTCACTTTCTAAAAACAAATTTCGCATACCATAAATGCGGTCAATGAGCAATTTATCCTGATGAATGCCCTGTATATGCTTGCCAATTTCAATTGAAGTAATCACAACTTTACCAAGAATTTTTCTTCCCTCTTGTGTTTCATTTTGTAGCGTTCTTAAACCCCAAATGTCATGCAAAATATAAATTTGTCCATCTAACTCTCCAATGTAAAGCATAATATGTCCTTTCATACCAAGCAATGTTGCGAAAGGCACAGCTTGTTGTTGGATAAAATTTTTCTTTTGCTCTACATTCAAATGGCTCAAATCAAAATACAATGTGGAATCCTGACTTTCTTGAATACTTTTTTGCCTCATTTGCGCTTGCGAATTTCTCAAAAGATAAAATCCAAAATTTCCCAAAATATCACGCAAAAACATAGAGCAATCCCGATTTCCAAACATTCCACCCCAACCATATTTTTCACCCACAATTCCTTGTGCCAAGCTAGCAACTGCTTGAGCAGAAAAATTCATCGGAAATTTATCAAAAGCATTTTGATTTAATGCTACTTTAAGCGTGTAGGCATATCCACGAGAATTGCGTAAAAAGATCTGGCTTTCATATTGTGTTGTTGTGCTACCAAGCAACGGCAAAAGCATTCCAATACGCGCAGATTCCAAATATTCTTGATGAGAATTTTTAATGGGCGTTAAGTCCTTCCTAACAACTAAAAAATCTTGCATTTGCCTTAAACTTTGCACCTGATTATCATTTAAGATTCCAACATCTAATGCCAAAATCCACCCACTTACAAAACCACTTTCAACGAATGCCCATTTGCCCGAACGCGAATAATGTGTAATCAACACGGGAGTGCCTACATAAATCGCAGAATTTTGCCAATTATCAAAGGGGAATCCTTTTCCTGCTTGATTTGGGTTGGAAAATTGAGGTTTGCTTGTTGGCAAAACGCGCAAATTAGAATTGCGTGTAATAATTGCTGGTTTTTTCGCGCTTGGATAGGCTTCCAAATTTGCTTCAAATTCTAACTCTTCAATTTCTTCTTTCTGATATGGAAGTAAATTTTCTCCAAACCCCAAATCTTGATAAGCTTCTCTTAAACCCCATTGAAGCTCCTTAACATTATGTTTAGGTTTTTTGTCAAAAGGAGAGAAAAAATAAGTCAAATATTCTTTCTTTAAAGCAAGTTTTTTGGTGTTATCCAAACTATGCGATTCTTTTACAAACAGGCTTAAATCTTGCGGGGGCAAGGGGACTACAATATCTTGAGGATTCTTTATTGCTTTTGTCGCACAACCACTTAAAATTGCAGCAACAAAGAGTGCCAACATCAAAGAAATAATGCGCACATTTTTGATTTTCATTGATTTATCCTTGCATCTTTTGATAAGCCTCTTCATTAAAGCCTACAATAACTCCATTAGAATGCACTATTACTGGTCGCTTAATCAACATCGGCTCTTTTATTAGCCATTCTTTTATTTTTGCAGGTGTTAATTGCAATTCTTTTAGCCCCAATTTCTTATAAGTTGTGCCTTTTTTATTGAAAAGCACTTCCAAAGAAACAAATTTCAGCCAATGTTCCAAATCTTGAGGGGTAGGTGGCGTTGTTTTAAAGTCTATCAATGTATAAGGGATTCCTTTAGACTCCAAAAAATTTAATGCTTTTTTCACGCTTCCACAATTTTTAATTCCATAAATTTTTACCATTTAATCCCTTTTAAAATATTTTTAATGCAAAAATATAAAAAATAATTCCTGCGAATATGCTTAATACAGAGTTTTTAGTAAGCATAAAACATAGGGTTGCGCAAGCGACTCCACCCATTTCATAAAGCCCATAAGTTTCACTCCAAGTCGTATCCTTTAAACTAAAGAAAACCAAAAGCGTCATAATCAATAAAGGCATTGTTTCTTGCAAGTAGCGCAAAAGCGGTTGATTCGTCGCATTTTTAAAAGCAAAAAAGGGCAAAAACCGCGTCAAAGCCGTACCAAACGATGCAGCAAAAATTGCCCAAAAAATATAAGCCGAAGTTAAATTTTCGCTTATTTGTGTTTCCATTTCTGCCTTTTAATTCTCTGCTGATACATTGTGTGGCTTCAGATTGTTCGCAATCCATTTTCTAAAAATCAATAGAATCACGATTCCACATACCATACTTAAAATCAAGAATTGCTCTTTGGGAAAAATCATAAGTCCCACAACTCCAAGCGCCAAAGCAATATAAAAAGGATTCCTGTTTTTGGAGTTTTTCAACAACGCAAGTGTTAGCACGCTAAAAAGGGCTGTAAGCGCAAACTCAACTCCCTGTGGCTGAAATCCTAATTGCTCTCCCAAAAAGATTCCAATTCCACAACCCAAAACCCAATAAATATGGTCAAAAAAAGTAATATAAAGATAATTTATCTCCATTTCCTTTTGTGTAAGATTCAAAGTTTCTTTGTTTGTTTTTAACACTGCAAAGGTTTCATCTGTCAAACCAAATAAAATATAATATTTGCCAATCCCAAAGTTCTTAATTTCATCTGTAATTGCAAGGGAATAAAACATATGGCGAATATTTAACAAAAAAGAAGCTAAAGCAATTTCCAAAAATCCTGCATGAATGGAAAGCAAAGAGATAAGCAAAAACTGCCCTGCCCCTGTAAAAATCAGAATTGCACTCAAGACTCCAAAATACCAAGCCAAATGCAACTTAGAAAACAGAATCCCAAATGCAATTCCAAGTGGCAAATAGCCCATAAAAACCGGTAAAGTTTGCACAAAACTTCTAAACAATATCGCAACCCAAAAAAGAAAAAATCATCTATTAGCCTGCAATCTCAAACTGCGGAGTGTAAGAATTGCTCACTGCATTTGCAACATAGCTTTTCACTATATATTCAAAAAGTTTTTTTTGTTGTTCCTCGTTGGTAGTATTTTGCGATTCTGCATTTGCACTACTCATATTAGCTGCATCATTTGTGGTTACAAAATCCTGTTTGGAATCCTGCTTTGCCCTATTCTCTATCGCGACAGAATCTTTTGTAGAATCTGTTTCTTGGGATTCTTCGCTCTCTTCCGTCTGTTCTTTAAGCTCTTGTGCTCGTTCTTGTGCTTGCTCACTCCTTGCTTGGGCTTCCATTTGTGCAGCATTTGCAGCAACCTTGTAATCCTGCGGACTAGGGTCTGCTGGAGCCATTGCAGCAGAGGCAATCTGACGCGCATTTTGGATAGTCTCCTCTGGTGTTCTACCCTCTTTCATAGTGATTGGAACTTCACCTGATGTTGCATACATTTTACCATCAGGTCCGCGTGTATAGCCAAAACTCGCTCCACCGCTTACGACACCTGCACCCGCACCAACATGTGCAGCTTCGTGCGCTCGCACACTTGCGTCAATAGCTGCTAACTCACGCACATATTGTTGCTCACTTGCATCTAATTTCTCACCATTGGGAGCTTCCGGCGCAGTTATATCTGTGTTTTGCGATTCCTCTGTCGTGTCGCTAGATTGCTCCTCTTGCGCTTCTGTTAGCTTACTAAAATCATTTTCTAAATCTTGTGCTTTAAAATTATTGGAGTAATTTTGCAAATTAAAGTAGATATTCGTTCCTATCTGCATTCTTGTATCTCCTTAATCTATTTATTAAAAATTATAGCTAAAATTAGAATAAGAATTTATAAATTTAATGATTCTTTACGACAAGGTTTAAGATTTCTTTCAAATCTAAACCTTAAAAGAATCCAATTGGTTATTTAATGCACTAGCTTTTTGGGAAATTTCTTTAGAGATTCCATCAATCAAATGCACTGCTTTGCTATTTTCATCTGTCAATCTTTGCACTTCTCCCACTTGTTTTAGAATATCATTCACCGCAGTAAAAAGTTCATTCGTTTTTTGCAAAGATTGAGAAGAAGCTTCTACTGCGTCTTCTAGGGATTTAACACTTGTTTCTAAATCTTCTGTGCTTTCTATGGAAGCATCTGCTATGCTTACGGTGTTTTGAACATTCGCGCCCATTGCATTATTGGCATCAGAGACAGATTGAATAATCGTATTTACCACGGCATTGATTTCATTCAAGCTTTTTTGCGTGCGTTCTGCAAGCTTGCGCACCTCATCAGCTACGACAGCAAATCCCCTTCCTGCTTCTCCCGCACGTGCAGCTTCTATGTTTGCATTCAAGGCGAGCAAGCTTGTTTGGTCGGCAATATCGGCAATAATAGTCAAAACGCCTTTAATTTTATCTGTTTCTTGTGCGGTTTGCGCGAGACGTTCCGCAATACTTTGCTCTGTACTGACATTTCCTTGCACTTCATTGATGACTTTTAGCAAAAGCGCTTTTGTTCTTGAAAGCTGCTTCGCAGAATCCTGAATATCGTGCGCACTTTTCTGCACCAAAGACATAGAATCATTTAACATCAGTTCAATATTATTACCAAGCTTTGTGCTACGTTCTACGATTTGCACAAGACATTCTATGCGCTCATCAATTTCTTTGGACGCATTAGAAAGTTGCGTGGATTGTAAAATATTTTGATGACTTGCGTCTTTAGCGTCGGCAACGGTATTATCAATCTTTTGAATAAAATCATTGATATACGTACTTGCCTTTGCAATTTCGTCCTCATTTTTGATTGGCAAACGTTTGGTTAAATCTCCCTCTCCTTGAGAAAGGTCATAAGCCACATTTGCGAGATTGGAAATAGGGTTAAATACCCAACGATTAAACAAAAAGAGCAACACGAGCAAGGCGATGACACTCACACTAATCATCCAAAACAGAATCGTAAGTTGAATTTCGCTAGAGCGACTCATTAACTCTTGGCTTGAAATTTGCATTTCAGCTACTCCTAGCACCTCACCCACTTGCGAAGTCGCATGACACATCAAACAAGATTCCTCTGCGATAAGCGGCTTTGCCATTAAATAGCCTTGGTCATTTTCCGCTTTATAGATTCTAATAAATTCTTTTTTGGTTTTAAAAACTTCTAAAATTTCCGGAATCGTCGTGTAAGTTTTCTTTAAACCCATTAAATCAATAATTGCTTGAGAGGGGAAAAGTTCCATATTTGTAATACCCGGCACTTTTTTAGAACCCTCAATAAAGCTCCCAATAATCTCTGGGTCTCCTGTATTCATCGCAACTTTTAACCCCTCAAAAAGCATTGCGTTTAACTGATGAAGCTCATTTGTGGAACTACTTTTGGCAATATTATTAAATCCATTGGATAAATTATAATGCACCATTCCCAAAAGGGCTAACAAAAACACAACAATCATCACAATGATTTTAGACCGGATTGTCTTTAACATAAATGTCCCTTTCCCAACTCAAAATCCCTAGCAAAACTTAATCTTATAAATGTTGTCTTATTATATAGGTGCTGCTATAAAAAACTAATTAAACTTTATTTTATCCAAAATAATTAAGTTATAAGTTTAAATTATGTTATTTTTAGATTCCAAACCTTATGTATTTTGTGTGAGATTTTGCATAGGCAACTCTACCTTAAATTCCGCTCCTTCTTTTTCATTGACAAAGAGGATTCTGCCCTCCATACGTTCTAAAATCATTTGCACCATTGCCAATCCCATTCCACTACCATTTCTTTTGGTTGTAAAAAATGCCTCAAATATCTTTCTTGTTACTTCCGCACTAACGCCTCCGCCGTTATCTTGCACACGAATCACGCAGATTTTTGTTCCTGCAATATTTTCCTCCATTGCACAATCAATACGAATTTTACCCTCTTTAATCTCTCCATTATTCAAACGCTCTCTTACAGCTTCAATCGCATTATCCAACAAAACAATCATCACTTGTTGCAATTCATTTTTATTTGCATAAATTTTTAATGATTTTTTAATCTTGCAAGGCTGCATTTTGATACTGATTTTTTTATCTACAAGCCCATAAAACAGCTCTAGCATTTCCTTGATTGCAAAATAAACTTCAAATTCCTCTTTATTTTTACTTGGGCTATAAAATTCTCTAAATGCTTCAATTGTTTTGGACATAAAGTCAATTTGCTGTGCCATCATTTGAATATATTTTTCAAAATTTTCGCTATTTAATTCATCAAACTGATGCATTTCCTTGAGATTCTGACAAAGCAAATACAAAGAATTTAATGGTTGTTTCCATTGGTGCGCAATATTTCCAAGCATTTTTCCCATTGCTTCTTCTTTATTTTTTTGCATTAATGCAATGCGTTTATTGTGCAATTCGTTTTCTAATTTCGCAATATCTGAAATATCCACAAATGCAAAATACAGAGTGATTTTTTGTGCAAAATTCATAAAATAAATAGATACAACCACAGGCGTAATAGAATCCTCCACACACAAATCCAAGCGGAAATTCTGACGCAATCTACTTGTTTTAAGTTGCGTAATTTTCTCAAACACAGATTTTTTGTGTGCTTTATCGCTAAATAATTCTAAGATATTATGATTTAATATTTCTTTTCCAAACAATTTCAAAGCTGCGCGATTGCGTCTAATAATCTTTAAGTCTTCATCTTGCGTCAAAATAATGGCATTGAGACTATTTTCAAACAAATATTCGTGCGTATAATCACTTTTTAGTCTCTGTGCAATTTCATATTCAATCTGATTTGCAAGTTCTTTGCTCAAACTTTCAATTCGTGTATTTTTGTTTAATAATTCATTCTCAAGTTTTTCCTTGTTTTTTATCTCCCCCAAAAGCCTTCTGTAATTCATAAACAGATAAACAATCACGCCAAAAAAACAAATTGCTAACCCGAAAAATAGAATCGCAAGCGAGTAATTCTCATTCCAATTTGTCAGCCACTCCATCTCATTGCCTTTCATTTGATTCACTAATTATTATATCCTAAATTCAATATTTATGATTTTAAAGTTTTTTATTGTATTTATTTTGTTACAATATTCAGAATTTTTTAAAATAGAGGAAATAATGACAACTGCACAAAACACAAGTCCGCTTTTGCTTGAAATTGGAACAGAGGAATTACCTGCGATTCCATTTTTAGCTGAACTTCCAAATATCAAAAGCAAATTTCAAAAAATCCTAAAAGCCAATCGTCTGCCTTGTGAATTTGACTTTTTTTACACACCGCGTCGCTTAGTGATAATTGCTCAAGATTTTCCACAAATTCAAAATACACAAGTGCTAGAGTTTTTTGGTCCTCCTTTAAATATTGCTTATAAAGACAACACGCCCACTCCAGCAGCGTTGGGATTTTTCAAAAAATGTGGAATCACGGAAAAAGAAGTTATAACGACAACAAAAGAGGGTAAAGAGATTCTCTATTGCCAAAAACAAGCCGAACAAATACCAGCAATTCATCTCTTAGAGGCAATGATTCAAGAATTTTTAGAATCTCTAAATTTTGGCAAAACAATGCGTTGGGGTAGCCTGAAAGATTCCTTTATTCGTCCTATATCTTGGATTTTATGTTTGTTCAACCACCAATTAGTCCCTCTCAAACTTTATGGCATAGAATCCAAAGCACAAACTTTTGTGCATCGCAATATCAGTTTTGAACCCTTAGAAGTTCAAAATATTCCAAATTATTTTGATACTTTGTGCAATGGCGGCGTGATTTTAGACCAAACCAAGCGCAAAGAAAAAATACTAGAAGAAATTAGGCAAATTGAAAGTGATAGAGGCATTAAGGTAGAAATGGATACAGGACTCTTAGAAGAAATCGTCAGTATCACTGAATATCCTACTGCGCTTTTTGGCGAATTTAGCGAACATTTCTTGGAACTTCCTGCGCCTTGTATCATCACTTCAATGAAAGTGAATCAACGTTACTTTGCTACTTACAAAGATTCAAAACTCTACCACGGCTTTATCGTTGTTTCCAACAGCCTAGCGCAGAATCCAAAAGCCATTGTAGAGGGAAATATCAAAGTCTTACGCGCACGTTTAGAAGACGCTCTGTTTTTCTATCACAATGACTTGAAGACAGGCTTTCAACCCGAAAGATTGAAAGAAGTTACTTTTGTAGAGGGTTTGGGTTCTATGTGGGAAAAAACAGAGCGCGAACGCAAAATCATTCAAGTTTTAAGCACATTATTCCAAACACAACTTTCTGCTTTAGAGCCAAATTTCGGACTTCTTTTAGAGATTTTAGACCAAGCCGCAACATTAAGCAAGGCAGATTTAATGAGCGAAATGGTTTATGAATTTACCGAATTACAGGGTATTATGGGATATTATTACGCAAAAGACTTACGCTATGATGATAGAATCGCCCTTGCAATTTTAGAACAATATTTACCAAACTCCGAAGAAAGTGCTTTGCCCTCCAATCTCATCAGCGCACTCATCGCACTTGCTTATAAGCTAGATAATCTAATGGGGCTTTTTAGTATTGCCAAGATTCCAAGTGGCTCACGCGACCCTTTTGCTTTGCGGCGTGCGGCAAATGGAGTGATTAAAATCGTTTTGCATTTTAATTTACCCTTTGATTTAAAAACTATTTTAGAAAAACTTGCTCCACTCTATAAGCCTTTTGATTTAAAATTACTTGAAAATTTTATTTTAGAGAGACTAGATTCTGTGCTAAATTTCAATGCCTCCCTTTTGCGCGC
>NZ_CATKCB010000101.1:0-5354 GCF_949747025.1 Helicobacter sp. UBA3407
AAAACACCCTCT
This sequence comes from Helicobacter sp. UBA3407, assembly GCF_949747025.1. Taxonomy (NCBI): domain Bacteria; kingdom Pseudomonadati; phylum Campylobacterota; class Epsilonproteobacteria; order Campylobacterales; family Helicobacteraceae; genus Helicobacter; species Helicobacter sp. UBA3407. Next base: position 13 of record NZ_CATKCB010000101.1, read on the forward strand.
AACATAGAATCAATATCCCCATCTAAAATAGCTTCTACATTACTATATGCAAGATTAGAGCGCAAATCTTTCACTTGCTGATAAGGGGCTAAAACATAACTTCTAATCTGATGTCCCCAGCCAATCTCACTTTTATCCTCACTTGCATTTTTCTCCTCGCGTTTTTGAATCTCTTGCTCATAAAGCTTAGATTTTAGCATTTTTAGTGCAGTGGCTTTGTTTTTATGTTGGCTTCTATCGTTTTGGCATTGCACCACGATTCCTGTGGGAAGGTGCGTAATACGAATCGCAGATTCTGTTTTATTCACATGTTGCCCACCCGCTCCTGAAGCACGATAAGTGTCAATCCGCAAATCTTTTTCTTCAATAGCAATCTCAACATTATCGTCAATCTCTGGACTCACCTGCACCGCAGTAAAGCTTGTATGCCGCTTAGCATTAGAATCAAAAGGAGAAATGCGCACAAGGCGATGGATTCCATTTTCAACCTTTGCATATCCATACGCATTTTCTCCCTTAATCATAAAGCTAACATCTTTCAAGCCCGCTTCCTCTCCCTCTTGATAATCAAGCAATTCCATCTTGAAGCCTTTTCTCTCTGCCCAGCGCAAATACATACGATAAAGCATACTTGCCCAATCTTGCGATTCCGTCCCGCCCGCTCCGGGAGTAATTGTAAAAATCGCGTTATTAGAATCCAATTCCCCGCTTAACATCACTTCAATTTCTGCGTTTTTAATCTGCTCTTCTAGCTCTTTGGATTCTGCAAAAAGTAGCCCTAAGCTCTCCAAATCATCTTGAGAAATCTCAAACAATTCTTTAGCGTCCTCCAATGCAGACTTTGCCATATTGTATTTTTCTAGCTTTCTTTCACAGCTCTTTTTCTCTTTTTGCAATTCACCCGCTTTTTTGGTATCCTCCCAAAACTCCTTTGCCTGCTCTAAATCTGTGATTTCCAAAATACGCTTTTCCAAAAGTTTGGGTTGCATAATTTTTTCTATATTTTGTCTTTTAATTTCTAGCTCTTTTAATAACTCGCCATATTCATAATTATCCAAACGATTCCTTTGATTTTAGTTGTAAAATTCTCTAGCAAATGCTTCAATCTCTGTAATCACTTGCGAAAGATTCTGATAAGAAATTGCACAAACATAGGATTCTTTTTTATACACTTTATCATAATATTCCACTAGCAAAATCTCCGCTACACGCATTAAATCCCCCACATAAAAAGCTTTTTTGGCTTCATACCAAAACTCTTTTTTCATAAAAGGAGAAATTTTTTGCATAGAATCCTCAAAAAATTGTAATGAAATTTTACCATATTGCGCCACGATTCTTTGCACCCTTTGCTCCAAAGGTGCGACAATTAGAATCTTTGGTGCTTTTTGGTAGGATTGATAAAGCGGAGTGGGCAAAATCAAATTTCCAAGCTTCTTACTCTCCCCTTCCACTAGCACAAAAGGAGCATTTTCTAAGTCTTTCAAACGAGCAAAAAGCAGATTTTGAAAACTCTTCACACTAGGTTGCTCCCCACAAATTGCGCCAAAGCTTGAACCTAAATGCTTTGCGATTCCCTCAATATCCAAAGAATCACGAAATCCTTGAATAATCTCGCTTTTACCGCTCCCGGTTTGACCCACAAGCGTAACAAAGCGATGGGGAGGAAAACTATCAAGATATTTCAACACTTCGTTGCGGTAAGCTTTATAACCACCCTCTAAAAGCACGACTTGGTAACCAATAGCTTCCAAAACCATAAAAAACGCGCGACTTCTCATACCACCGCGTGCGCAATGGATTCCAAAGGGTTTTTTAGGGCTTACCATTGTCTCTAAAGTCAATAAATGTTTTGCAATATTTTGACTGACAAAACTAGCACCCAAAACCTTTGCCTTGAAAGAATCCGTGCGATACAATGTGCCAATTTGCTGATGTTCTTCATCATTTAAAACAGGAAAATTTTGCGCTCCTACGATATGAGATTCTGCATATTCTCTAGGAGAGCGCACATCTATAATTAAAGATAAATCTTGATTTAAAAAACTATTGGGCGGAATTATTTTTGTCATTTTTTCCTCTATATTTAAAATAGAATCGCAAAATCATTTCGGATTTCTTGTCTAAACTTTGTCTTGATAAAGAATCTTATAAACTCTAAGCAATGCAATAAATAACGCTGTAATTGCTGGACCAAATACAATGCCCCAAAAGCCAAAACTCGTAAGCCCTGCAATAATAGCAAAGAAAATTAACATTTCGTTAATTTTTAGCGGAGTTTTTATCAATACGCGATTGATAAAACTGATAATAAAAGGCTTCACGCCATTATCTGCTAAAGTTGCGATAACAATAATAGAATAGAGCGTAATAAGGATTGCATAACTATAATTCCCTAAATACAATTCATATCCAACAACAGGCAACCAAACTAAACTTCCACCCACCACAGGCACGAGCGAAGCAAAACCATAAAAAACACCCAACAAAAGTGCATTATAACCCAAAAACGCCATAAGGATTCCAAACAATGCGCCTTGCAAAAGCATAGAAAAAATAGAGGAATAAAATACAACACTAATCACTGCACTCACTTCCTCATAAAGAGATTTGACATAAGTGGGCTGAATCGGAATCAACCCCAAAAAATACTGACCCAATGCACCGCCATAATAATAAAAAAAGAATAAAAAAACTAGGATAAATAGAGTATCACTCAAAAAATATAAACTATTTTGAGAAATTTTTGCAACAATTCCTATGCTACGTTTGGCGACTTCAGTCCAATCAATCCCAGAAAGATGTGCCAACCAATTATTGATTTCCTTTTGCAATAAATCCGGCAGATAAGCAAAAATCTCTTTTCCATATTCTCCCAAATGCATTTGTAAATCCAATAAAAAATTTTGAAAATTTCCCAACTCCAAATTTGTTGCCAAATTCAATAAATTTAAAAGAATATAAAAAATAGGTAAAAAACAAAGAATTATCAACAAAAGAGTCATTAGAAAAGTGGAAGCAAGCGGAGATTTTATGTATTTTAAAATCACATAATAAACATTCTGTGTTGCAATAAATAGCAAGAATGCAATCAATAGATTCATTAAAAATGGAGAATAAAGCTTCAATAAAGCCAACAATGTGAGAGCAAAAATAACGAGAAAAAAATAAATTCCACCTTTTTGCATAATTTACCTTTATTCAAAAATCCAAATCACAAGACACAAAATTTTGTGCTTGCGATTCTTTATTATCACTTAATGCAAAGATTTGTTTGGTGGATAAATAAACACACTTTTCCTGAAAACTTCAATAGGCTCTTGGCTATCTACCGCATAGGCTCTGATTTCTAATGGAATATGTGTATCTTTTTGCGCATCTTTAGCCAAATTTGCTTCCGTATAAAGCACAACGACTTGTTTGGATTTCTCGCCTGCTTCTATGCGGAAGGGTTTGCTTGGACGCTTAATTTGAATCTCTGCATTGTTTTGCACCTCAAAATAAAAATCATAAGCTTGTTTTTGCGTATTTTGAAACAAGAAAACATAGGAATTCTCCACGCGCCCATTATCGCGAATCGTATAAAGTTCTTGTCGGTTGATATTTAAAAGCATATCTTCCTTTTTAGAACTCATCATCAAAAGCCCAGAAAACACAACCACCATTGCAACAATATAACCAATTGTTTTAAAGCGCATATAACGCACTTTTTGTCGGTCTTCAATACTTTGCGGACTTGTCCAAGAAATCAAAGTCATTTTACCGAGTTTTCCCATTACCTTTGTGCAAGCATCTGAACATTCAAGGCAGTTAATACATTCTAATTGCATTCCCTTGCGAATATCAATATGTGTAGGACAGATTTTCACACAGGCTTCGCAGCCGGTGCATTCTGCATTTAGTGCTTCAGGCTTTTTCCATAGTTTAATCCCTTTTGCATCAAAAACTTCTCCACCTCTTTTATAGTCATACACCGTCATAATAGTATCATTATCATACAAAACACTCTGAACACGGCTATAAGGACACATATAAATACAGAAGTTTTCTTTGATAAATACCACAATCGCAATGAGTGCAATGGTAAATCCTAACCAAAAAATAAATAAATATTTATGCTCTAAAGGGTTTTGAATATAGTTAAAAAAATCTTCTGGTGGCACAAAATACCACATCAAATTGGACGCTGCAACCAAAGCAAGACAAGCAAAAATCACAAGAGAAATCACTTTTTTAACTTTGTTGCTCCCCAAGCTCATATCGGGCTCTAATTGGCGATTCTCCATTCTTTTGCGCAAGCCCAAAATTTTTGTCTCTAACAAATCGCGATACAATACGCGGAAAATCGTCTGTGGGCAAGCCCAACCACACCATACGCGTCCCGCAAGTGTTGTCATAAAAAAAATCGCCAAAAACATTAAAATCAACAAAAAAGGCATAAGATAAAGTTCTTGCATATCAAAAGCAACCCCTAGCAAATGCAGTTGTTTGCGGTCAAAAGACAATAAAAAAATCTGATTGCCATTAATTTTAATAAAAGGAATGCAGAACAACAGAATTGTGGTAATTCCATACATCACATAACGACGCTTGAAATATAAGCGTTCCTTTACATTCTCAACCATCTTTACTCCTAATATTTTGATTTTTTAGTAAAAGATTAATATTACCATAATAAAAGTAAAAATTAAACTTTATTTTTCTTTAGGGTGATTTTCTTACATTCATTTTAATGGATTCTTAAAATTTTTATATTAAAATACGAGGCTTTTTTATAAAAGCTAAATCTTACACACAAAGGTGGTGATTTAGATGCCGGGTATCAAAGTCAGAGAAAATGAATCTTTTGATGATGCGTATAGAAAGTTTAAAAAACAAGCCGATAGAAACCTTGTTGTAACTGAAAGTCGCGCAAGAAGATTCTTTGAACCAAAAACTGAAAAGCGCAAAAAGCAAAAAATCAGCGCACGCAAAAAAATGCTCAAACGCTTATATATGCTTCGTCGCTACGAATCAAGGCTCTAAAAACAATAAGATTCCTCTATGGAATCTTATTTCTTACAATTCTTTCTTATAAGATTCCAAATATTCCTTAATAATTCGTTTTCTAGCTTTTCTTGCAAAGTTCGTGGAGAAAAAGATTGCTCCAAAGCGAGATTCTACACTATGAATTGCTGTCTCTTGTATTTTGCAAGGATAATCCAAACGATAAACTATTCTACAAAAATCCTTGCCTTTGTAGTGGAATCTTTCAAAAAAGATTCAGTGTGTCCGATGATTTGGGCAGATTCTATCCCCTCATTTTTCAATCGCTCAAGCAGTGCATTTGCTTCTTTTTGTGG
>NZ_CATKCB010000102.1:0-9450 GCF_949747025.1 Helicobacter sp. UBA3407
TAGGACTGAACAAAAAGAAATGTTAGAAAATGTGCTAGGAGTTTTGGAATCTGAAACTGCTATTCAAAGAGGCTTATATATGGGAGAGACAGAAAGCCCAGCGCATTTTGAAAAGCGCAAAACACAAGCGGCAGAATCTTTAAGCGCAATGTTGCAAAATCTCAAGGTTTAATTCTAGTCTAGTGGAATCGCAAGATTTTTGATTGTAATTCCTTATTATCCGCCTAAATATCGTTTTTTAATCTCTTGATTTTCTAAAAGATTCTTTGCAAAATCCTCCATTACAATTTTGCCATTTTCTAGCACATACGCACGATTGGCGACTTTGAGTGCAGCAAAGGCATTTTGTTCTACAAGCAGAATCGTAATGCCATTTTCGCGCAAGTTTAAAAGAATCTCAAAAAGCTCTCCTACGACTTTGGGTGCAAGCCCGAGACTTGGTTCATCAAGCATAAGTAACTTTGGCTCACTCATTAAAGCTCTTGCAATGGCGAGCATTTGTTGCTCACCCCCGCTCATTGTGCCTGCCATTTGTTTGTAACGCTCCTTTAGGCGAGGGAAAAGCCGATACATTTTTTCGCGCATTACTTCAAAGTTTTCATCATTATGATACGCTCCCATACGCAAATTTTCATCTACGCTAAGATTGGTAAAAACGCGCCTTCCCTCTGGCACAAGCGCGATTCCGCGTTGGATAATTTTGTGTGTTGGAATCTTGGAGATATTTGCGCCAAAGAATCGGACTTTGCCTTTTGTTTTGACACTATGCACGATTCCATTAAGGGTTGAGGTTTTACCTGCGCCATTACTTCCGATTAAAGTAATAATCTCGTGTTCTTCAATATGGAAGTTAATGCCCTTTAAGCCCGAAATCAAGCCATAATGCACTTGTAGATTCTCAATTTGAAGCATAGAAGTCTCCTAGATAAGCTGCAATCACTTCGGGGTTGTTAATGGCTTCGTTGGGCGTGCCGCTGAAGAGTTTTTTGCCATAGTCTAGCACCAAAACTTGCTCACAAAGTTGATTGACAAAGGGCATATCGTGTTCAATTAACAAAATGCTTAAATCAAAGTCTTTTTGCATTTTTAAAATCAATTCGCAAAGCTCTTGCGTCTCTTTGGGATTCATTCCCGCGGCTGGTTCATCTAATAACAAAAGTTTTGGATTGGTTGCTAAGGCTCTTGCGATTTCTACTTTACGACTATTTCCATAGCTCAACGCGTTTGCATTGGTATTCCATTGGTTGCCTAATCCAATATAATCCAAAATCCACCGAGCTTTTTCCTTAATGCGTTTTTCCTCTTTAAAATATCTTCCTATGCGAAAAGCAGCTTCAAGAAAGCTATATTTTGCTTCATTGTGCAAACCAATGAGGACATTATCTAACACACTCATAGAATTAAAGAGCCGAATGTTTTGAAAAGTGCGCGCAATTCCTAAATGCACAATTGTATTTGGCTTATATTTAGAGATATTTTTGCCCAAAAAATGAACTTTTCCGCTATTTGGCTTATAATTTGCAGTAATAATGTTAAACATTGTTGTTTTGCCTGCTCCATTTGGACCAATTAATCCAAAAATTTGTCCTTGTTGCACACTAAAGCTTACATTATCAATCGCCTTTAATCCCCCAAAGGCAATACTGACATTTTCTAGTTCCAAAATTGCCATTATTGCGCCTTTTTAAACAATCTTAGTTTGGTAGGATTCAAATCCCAAACTTCGCGTTTGCCCATAATGCCCTCTCTAGCAAAAAGCATAATCACAAGCAAGATGAGTGAGAAAAACACCATTCTAAGTCCCGGATAAGAACCAAAATCATTTCCAAAAAAGACTAAAGGCTGGTCTAGAAATCTAAGCCATTCTCCCCCACCGATAACCAAAATCGCTCCCAAAATCGCTCCACTCGTGCTTCCTAAACCCCCAAGCACAATGATGATTAAAAGCTGAAATGTAAGCTCAAACCCAAAGATTTTTGGGTCAATCGTAGTGAGCCAAACTGCCATTAATCCGCCTCCAATGCCTTCTAGAAATGCACTTGTGGAGAAAGCAAAAGTTTTGATTTTGAAAGTGTTAATTCCCATTGCAATTGCAGCATCTTCATCGTCTCGGACTGCTTTCATTGCGCGTCCATATTTAGAATAGACGATTTGCAGGATTAAAATTACTGAAGCGGTGGCAAAGATTCCACTCCAAAAAAAGACTGTGATGTTTGCTCCATTACCAAACGCGTGGATATAAAGGAAATTAAAGAATCCTTGTAAAGGTGAATCGTTCGTGCTAAGGTTTAAAAGCAGTTTTTCTATCGCACCGACAATGGAATCGTGATTATTTGGAATTTCATTTAAGCCAATCGCCCCGTTCGTCCATTCTGGATTGTTAATTGCTAGGATTTTGATAATAAAACCAAAGCCAAGCGTTACAATCGCTAAATAATCCCCGCGCACGCGAAATACAGGAAAAGAAAGCAGAATCGCAAGGATAGCTGCTACGATTCCACTACAAAACAGAGCGGGCAATAACTCGCTATACATACTCAAAATAAAAGGGTGGGGGTCTGCTAGCTGAAACATTCCCCATTTCAAATCCGAATCTAACAACATTAATGCGGTGATATATGCACCAATCGCTACAAACCCGTTTGGTTCTAAAGAAAGCTGCCCTGTTACGCCATTAATCAGATTGTAACTCACCGCTAGAATTACAAAAATAAGAATATTGTTAAAAATTCTTAAGGCATAATCTCCCAACAAGCTTTGTGAAGCAAAAAGCACGCAAATGACTAATACATAAATACTACAATGGAATCCCAAAGTCGCAATTGTTAGGCTATTTGTGTAAAGTTTCTTAAACATTTTGCAACCTAAAAACGACTTTTTTCTAAACGCCAATCGCCCATAATGCCGACGGGACGAAATAGCAATACAAGAATGAGGAAAAGAAATGCGAAAGCGTCCTTGTATCCTCCAAGGTCTGGGAAAAGTGCTACCGCCATAACTTCTGTAAAGCCCAAGATAAAGCCTCCAAGCACTGCTCCGCCTACACTTCCGATTCCACCTAAAACCGCAGCAGCAAAGGCTTTTAAGCCAATTAACACGCCCATAAGCGGGTCAATCGTGGGATAAGAAATTGCATAAAAAATCCCCCCGATTCCTGCTAAAGTGCTACCAATCGCAAAAACAATGGCGATGATGTGATTTACATTGATTCCCATTAAGCGCACGGTGTTAATATCAAATGCACTTGCGCGAATCGCCATTCCTTGCTTTGTGTGATAGAGAAAACGCAAAAGTCCTCCCAAAAGTAAAAGCGTAACCAATGGAATTATCAATGTAATAATGGTTAGACTGATACCAAAAATATCCAAAGATTGTGAGAAAAATGCTGGAGCATTAAAGAATCTAGGTGTAGAGCCAAAGAGGACATTAAAAAGATTTTCCAAAAAAAAGCTCACTCCAATGGCGGTAATCAGCATAGAGATTCTAGGTGCATTGCGTAAAGGTGTGTAGGCAATCTTGTCAATCGCTACACCTAGGATTCCACACAAGACAATGGATAGAATCGCAGCAGCATAAAAAGGCAAATTAAAGGAGCTAATGGCAAAAAAAACGAGAAATGCTCCTACCATCATAATATCTGCGTGGGCGAAGTTAATGAGGCGCAAACAACCATAAACCATTGTATAGCCAATCGCGATGAGCGCATACATACTGCCCAAGCTTAAGCCATTAATACATTGCTGAAAAAAAGTCAAAAAGTCCAAACTCTAAACCTTAAAATTTACAGAATCTTAAAAGTTTTTATGGTTCAATCGTGGTTTTATAAACTAAGTTACCACCTTGCACTTGATTAATCACCGCACTGCGGATAGATTCGCCATTTTTCAAAGAGAATTTACCACTTATGCCATCATAATCTTTGACATTGCGGATTTTATCATTAATACATTCGCGATTCTCCGCACCGCATTGTTCAATCGCAGCTACAGCAATCCCATAAGCATCCGCAAGCATAATACTAAAAGAGCTTACAGGTTCATTGTAGGTTTTTTTGTAATCCTTGATGAATTTCTCGCCTTTGGGGGTTTGTTTGGAGTTTGTAGAATAATAATCCGTTACCATATAGCCTTCCCCTGCTTCTTTGGCAACATCAAAGAAAATTTTGTTTGAAACTAAGCCATCTCCCCCAATAGTTGGGACATTTAATCCTAATTGCTTGGCTTGAACCGCAATCAGTGCGCCCTCGTTATAATAGATTGGCAAATAAAGAACATCGGGATTCTTTGCCTTAATGCTTGAAATTTGCGCTTTGAAGTCTTTAGTCCCTGCTTGAGCGTTGGCTTCAATGATGATTTCGCCGCCTAAAGTTTTAAATTGATTTCTAAAAGCACGTGTAAGTCCGATAGAGTAATCACTGCTATTATCAAACAAAATAGCTGCCTTTTTTGCACCTAAATCTTTGAAAGCCAAGTTTGCTGCAATTAACCCTTGAAAGCTATCTGCAAAAGAGACGCGAGAAACGAAGTTTTTGCCCTTAGTTACGCGGTCATTAGTCGCCACAGGAGCAATTAAAGGCGTTTTGCTATCGTCTGCAATTTTTGTCATTGCAAGTGCATTGGTGGAAATCATAGGACCAATAACAACGCTGACTTTGTCGCTTGAAACGAGTTTTTGCATTGCATTTGCGGATTCTATTTTATCGCTCTTATTGTCAATAAAAATAATTTTAATCTCTTCACCATTTTTAGTTTTGCTTTGTGCCTTGTAAGCTAAGTCAATTCCGCGTTTTCCAAGCTCTCCAAATCCACCTACTGCACCACTTGCAGGCAAAACGACACCGATTTTTACTTCTCCTGCTAAAAGATTGCTAGCAAAGATTCCGCACGCCAAATAGAGGGTTACAAAAGTCTTTTTCATTGAAAATCCTTATATTCAAAGATAAAAGCTAATCTTACAATATTTTTTTTAAAGACACATTAAGTATTTATGGGGATTGTTGATTCTTGTAGAATCTCACAATGACAAGAGGTTTTGTCATTGTGTTTTATTAGGGTAGTTGTGTGGTTATTTTGCGTTTGCTTTAAGGTTTAAAGTAATTTTTACTTCATCACCCACAGCATTATCTTTGAAAATATTGTGCCAAGAGACATCAAAATCACTTCTTAGAATCTTGGTTGTGGCATTGATTGCTAGCTCTTTGCCATTGGGCTGGATTGTTGCATCAAGCACAATGGGTTTTGTTGTGGAGCGAATGGTTAAATCGCCATAAATCTTGCCTGCTTCAAATTTTGTCATTTTGAAAGTCATATTAGGATATTTTTTGGCATCAAACATATCCTCTGCTTGCAAATGCGCGTCTCTTTTGGGGTTTGCAGTATCCACTGAAGTTATATCTACAACACCCTCTAAGATTTTTAAAGTGCTAGAAGCTTGGTCGTAATCAATTGTTGCACTAAATTTGTTGAATTTACCATCTACTTGTGTTAGTTTAAGGTGGGAGACTTGAAAATCTATTTTTGAGTTTGCAGAATCAAGTGCATAGGGAGCTGCAAGTGCTGGGAGACTAAGAGCCGCTGCTAAACTAAGAGAACAGAGAAATTTTTTCATTGAAAATCCTTTTGAAATTAAAATTTAAACTCTGAAATTATAGTCCATAAAAAATAATCAATGGTAAATAATGACAAATATTTTATAAAATATAAAATTCTAAAATTAAACTTAACTTTAAGAAAAAGTTAAAATTATCTTAACAAAAACTTCACACATTTTTGAAATAAACTTAATAAAGCACGAGTAAAATTTGCATAACTAAATTTTTAAAAGGATATTCTTATGTTTAAGAGTCTAAGACTAGGGACGAAAATCACATTGATTACGAGTTTTATTGTTTTGCTTGTTATGGGGACATTGACTTTTGTTATTAGTTATGAATCTGCTAAAGTTTTGCAAAGCGAAGCCCACAAGCTACTAGTGAGCGCAAACTCAAGGGCAATCAATCGCTTAGAGGGTGCGATTCAACAATCTTTTATGGCATTAGAGACCGCAGAGGGTATTACCTCATCTATCATTGCAAACGATAGTGATGGAATCGTAAGTCGGGATTTGCTAAAAGATGTCGTTATGCATATGATTTTAGATAATGAATGGGCATCTTTTGCTTATCTTTATATTCCCGGGCAGTCTATTTATAGTAAGAAGTCGGTTGCGGAATCCACGACAGACTTTTTGTTGCCAAATGGTGAATTTATGATATTAATGGATATTGATAGAGAGCGCAACGATGGGGTAAATATACTTCAAGCCGATGAGGACATTATCCATTTGCCTTCGGTTAAAAACGCGCTAGAGACAAAAAAAATCTCTTTTGATGATCCTAGAAAGTTTGACATTGATAATCTGGTTGTGTTTGGTTCTAATATCTCCGCGCCTATTTTTGATAAAAATAATAAGGTTATTGGTGTAATTGGAATCATAATGGACTTGCAACAAATCTCTAAAGTCGTCCTAGACCCTAAACGTTCAGCTTTTAAGGGAGATAGGAAGTTTCTACTCTCTCAAAATGGCATTATCCTAATCCACCCTGATTCCTCGCTGGTAGGGAAAAAACTCATAGAGAAAAACAATCATAGTAGTGTGGATATGCTCCTAAATCTCCTAAACTCTGGCAGAACTACCGCAATAGAATATGTTGGACCAAATGCGACAGAAAATTACGCAGGAGTCTCGCATTTTCAACTTTGGGAGGATATTGACACGACTTGGACACTTGTTACGGTTGCACCTAAGGAAGTTATCTATGAGCCATTAAACAAGATTGAGACGATTATTGTTTTCTCTGCGATTGTAGCGTTGCTAGTGATTTCTCTAACGATTTGGCTTTATACAAAGCAATATATCACAAATAGAATGGCGAATCTCAGCGAGCTTTTATCGGATTTCTTTGATTTTATAAACCACAAGACAGACAAGGCTCCACATTTTGCAAAAATCTTAGCAAAAGATGAGATTGGTAGTATGGGAAATTTAATTAATAAAAACATACAAAGCACAAATGAAAGCTTGCAAAAAGATGAATCAATGGTGCAACAAGTCATTGCTGCGGTAAAAGAGATGAAAGAGGGAAATTTGAATCTAAAATTAAATGCGATTCCTAATAATCCAAAGCTGTTAGAGTTGCAAGAAACTTTAAATGAAATGCTACAAGTCTTGCAAGTCAAAGTAGGCTCTAGTTTAAATCAGCTACAAGCAGTCTTTAGTGATTATAGGAATTTAAACTTCACTGCAAATGTGGAGAATCCTAAAGGAGATATGGAAGTTTCTTTAAATGCCATTGGAGAGGAGGTTAAAAATATGCTAGAAGTTTCCTCTAAATTGTCCCTTTCTTTAAAGGAACAGAGTCAATCTCTAAATGATTGTGTCCAGCATCTAATGAGTGCGAATGAAAATCAAGTAAATAGTCTAAGTCGCTCTTCAGAAAATACCGAGAATATCACAATTTCTATGCAGTCTATTAATGATAAGACTTCAGAAATTACGCGACAAGTAGAGGATATAAAAAATGTCGTAAGCATCATTAATGAGATAGCCGAGCAGACGAATCTCTTAGCACTCAATGCCGCGATTGAAGCAGCAAGAGCAGGAGAACACGGAAGAGGTTTTGCGGTCGTGGCTGATGAGGTGCGCAAACTAGCCGAACGGACGCAAAAGAGCTTAGGAGAGATTGGCGCAAATGTCAATGTGCTAGTGCAGGGCATTAACGATATGGGCGAATCGGTAAAGGAGCAGACAAAGGGCGTAGAGCAAATCAATGAGACAATTTCACATCTCAATAGCATAGCAGAGAATAATCAAGAAATAGCGAATAAAACAGAAATGGTTGCACAATACATAGATGAAATCGCAAATGAAATCACTCAAGATATGGAGCGAAAGAAGTTTTAGATTTTAGGCAAATCCGCTTGATTTGACAATGTTTAAAGATATGAATATTTTAAGCAAATCTAATGTAGAATCACGCTTTTTATCTTTAAAATTACAAATACAAGGCTATTAAGTTGTTTGGTGTTATTACAGAAAGTTTCCAAAGTGCAATTAATAAAATCCGATTCCAAGATGATGAAAAGGCGTTAAAACGCGCATTAGATGAGCTCAAAAAGTCTTTGTTAAAATCCGATGTGCATTATAAGGTTTTAAAAGAACTTTTGGGTGAAATTGAGAAGAAAACAAAGCTTGCAGGAATAGGAAAAGAGAATTTTTTAAGCGCATTAAAAGAATCACTAAATACGATTCTTACTGCACCGGGTAATTATGGGTTTATTTTTGCGCCCAAGCCCCCAACAATCGTATTAATGGCGGGCTTACAAGGAAGCGGGAAAACAACAACAACCGCAAAACTTGCTAATTATCTCAAGGGCAAACAAAAGAAAGTTTTGCTTGCAGCTTGTGATTTGCAGAGACTAGCCGCGGTGGAGCAGTTGCGACAATTAGCCTTGCAAGTGGAAGTGGATTTTTTTCATTTGGAGGGGAAAACCCCCATAGAAATTGCAATACAAGCTAAACAAAAGGCAGTTGAGGGGCTTTATGATGTGTTGCTTGTGGATACTGCCGGGCGATTGGCGGTTGATGAAGCCTTAATGCAGGAGTTGCAAGGCATTAAAGCGGCGATTAATCCTAATGAAGTCTTTTATGTGGTGGATAGTTTAAGCGGGCAAGATGGTGTCAAGAGTGCTGGAATCTTTCATCAGAAAATGAACTTAAGCGGAGTAGTTTTAAGCAAATTTGATGGAGATAGCAAAGGTGGAATTGCACTTTCTATTGCGCATCAGCTTGGGATTCCATTGCGCTTTATTGGTGTGGGTGAGAAAGTTGCGGATTTAGAGGTTTTTATTCCTGAACGCATTGTAGGGCGGTTAATGGGGGCAGGGGATATTCACTCTTTGGCTGAAAAAACTGCTGCCGTAATTAGCGAGAAAGAGGCAAAAGACATTTCTAAGAAAATCAAAAAGGGCAAATTTAACTTTAATGACTTCATTGCGCAGTTGGATAATATCAAAAAAATTGGTTCTATGCAGTCGATTCTCTCAATGTTGCCCGGTTTAGGTAATATGGCAAGTGCGCTTAAAGATGTGGATTTAGACAATTCTAAAGAGATGAAACAAATCCGCGCAATGGTTTTTTCAATGACGCCAAAAGAGCGCGAGAATCCGGATTTGCTCAATGGCAGTCGCAAGAAGCGCATTGCAATGGGCGCAGGGATTGATGTTAGTGATGTGAATCGCTTTTTGAAGCAGTTTGAAAGTGCAGCAAAAATGGCAAAGAAATTTTCTAATAAAGGTGGAATGGGAGATTTGATGAGCCTAATGAAAGACGCAAAAATGGGGCAACTTAGGAGATAATCTGCATTTTGTCGGCGTTTGAACTTTGTCTAGTGGTAGGCTTATGTTAAGATGA
>NZ_CATKCB010000103.1:0-14491 GCF_949747025.1 Helicobacter sp. UBA3407
ATTATTTGTAGAATCTTATTCCAAACCATATAAAAACACCAAATTCATAGAAATCCATTTAGATTATTTATTGAGTAATTTACATTACTATAACAAATTTATTTTTTTTTGTCAATTTATACTTAATTCAAGCAAACTTCTTTTATAATTAATGATTTAATCATCAAGTAAAATTTATTGAGATAAAATATAATTTTTTAAAGAAAAGAGAGTTTTTTATAAATGACACATATTGTGCAGGCACTATTTTTGCGAGAGCTAAAAACACGTTTTGGCAAAAACAAACGATTAGGATATTTTTGGGTCATTGGAGAACCAATGTCGCATATTCTTTTTTTCTTAATTATTTTTACCGTGATTCGTGCAAGGTCTATTCCGCAAGTTCCTGTGGAAATGTTTTTAGTTACAGGATTTGTGCCATTTTTTATGTTTAGAAACATTATTCAGCAAATTATATCTGGAGTGCAAGCAAATCTTGCTTTGATAGCCTATAAACCTGTTAAGCCTATCCATGTTTTTATTGCACGCGCACTTCTTGAAATCTGCATTTATTTTTCTATTTTTATTATCTTTATGGTGGGATTTGGGTGGTTTTTGGATTTGCCTATTTTGCCTGTGAATTTTTTAGAAGTTCTCATTGCTTTTTTTGGATTAGCTCTTTTGGGATTTGCAGTAGGCATTTGTCTTGCTTTTTTAAGTAGCGAGTTAGAATATACACAAATCTTCATAAGTTATGGAATCAATGTTTTTTACTTTGCCTCTGCAGTTTTATATCCTTTGTGGATTATGCCCAACCATATTGTAGAGCTTCTGCTTTACAATCCCGTTTTGCAGCTTCTTGAAATGTTGCGAGAAAATTATTTCCCCAATTATCCTTTGACAAATGGAATTAATTTTATTTATCCTTTTTCTATTGCGGTTATTCTACTCTTCATTGGGCTTTGGTATTATTTTTTCCGTTATAAATATCTAGGACAAATCAAATGATTAGGCTTGAGCATCTCACAAAATCCTATCCTTTGAACAAAGGGCGGCATTATGTCTTTAAAGACTTAACCTTTGAATTTCCCGATGATTGCAGTATCGGACTTATGGGACGCAATGGAGCGGGCAAATCCACTTTAATGCGAATCTTAGGAGGAATGGATATGCCAGATAAAGGAAGAGTTATCACAGATAAGAAAATTTCTTTCCCTATTGGGATTGGAACGCATTTTCAATCCTCACTAAGCTCAAGAGATAATATCAAATTTCTTGCACGTGTTTATGGCTATAAAGGAGACGCATTAAAAGAAAAAATCGCTTTTGTGGAAGATTTTGCTGAAATTGGTAAATTCTTTGACGAACCTAGTGGCATCTTATCATCAGGAATGAAATCACGTGTCTTATTTGGTATGAGTATGGCGTTTGATTTTGATTATTATTTGATTGACGAAGCAGGAGCAGTAGGCGACCCAGCTTTCAAGAAAAAAAGCGAGGCACTCTATCAAGAAAAACTAAGCACCTCTAAGGTTATTTTGGTTTCTCATAGTGTTTCAGAAATCAAAAAATGGTGTCATAAAATCATACACATTCAAGATGGTGTAGCAAAAGTCTATGATGATGTAGATGAAGGCATCAAGGCGTATCAAGGACAATAAATGGCTTTTTTAAAATCCCTTTTGCAGCAACCCGGCTTCCAAAAGCTTTTACCTTTCCTTAAAAGCTTCAGAATCGTATATGCGCTAATGATACTTGTAGTTGCTTACTATTTACTCATTGCAGCTGACCGCTATGTAAGTTCTATTACTTTAAGTGTGCGTTCTATCAATAATGATATTACACCCGTTAGTGGTTTGGCTTCTCTTATTGGTGTAAATTCAAGCGCAAGAGAAGATGTGCTATTTTTAAAACAATACATTCACTCTCTTGATATGCTCAATATTCTTGATAAAGAGATTCAACTCAAAAACCTTTACGCCTCCCAAATAAAAGACCCTTTCTTTATGTTGCGCAGCCATGCAAGTCAAGAGAGTTTTTTTAAGTTTTATCAAAAGAGAGTAGAAACCGTCCTTGATGATACTTCTGGATTATTACAGGTGAATGTTGAAGGTTTCTCACCACAAGATGCACAGACCATTGCACAGGCTATCTTAAAGGAATCCGAACGCTTTATTAATGAAATCTCACAAAGTGCCGCAAGAGAACAAATGGCATTTGCAGAACAAGAACTTTTAAAAGCAAAAACACGTTTGCAAACTGCCAAAAATGAGCTTTTGGCATTCCAGAGTCGTTATGGCGTTTTTGACCCACTCAAACAAGCAGAAGCAAAAGCCAACCTGACAACAGGAATTGAAAGCAAAATTGCTGAAAAAGAAACACAATTAACCACTATGCAAACCTATCTTAACGAAAACGCACCACAAATCATTATGCTAAAATCTGAAATTAATGCTTTGAAAAAACAATTAGCCAAAGAAACTTCCAAAATCGTTTCTTCTAGCAATTCCAAACGACTTAATGATTTAGCAGCAAGATTTCAAGATTTGACCATTGAAGCACAATTTGCTCAAGACGCATACACCGTAGCACTTACTTCCATTGAAACCACGAGAATAGAATCTAGCCGTAAAATCAAGCAACTTGTTGTGATTCAAAATGCTAGTGAGCCACAAGACCCAGAATACCCCAAAAAGATTTATAACATTCTCACCATTTTTGTGCTTTTATCCGCCATTTATGGTATTGTTAAACTCATCGCAATGATTATAGAGGAGCATAAATACTAATGAAAAAATCCGTTCAGACACTATTAATCAGCTTTTTCTTTGCAGCTTTTGCACAAGCTGTTGATGTTTCATCTATTTCAGCTACCCAACCACCCTATCAAGAGCAAACAGAACAGAATTATCCGCCACAAAATACACAACAAACAACACAAAACCAAATGCAAGCCCAACAGACGATTCCTAATTATCCTGCAACCAATACACAAAATCTCCCCGAGCAGTTGCCCGCCGTATTTGGAGCACATTTGTTTAATGGCAACTTCACACAAGCTTCTCAATCACTCTACAATCCAGATTATAAAATTGCGGTGGGGGATAAAATCAACTTTAGAATGTGGGGGGCAGTAGAATTTCAACAAGAATTAATGGTAGATTCACAAGGCAATGTGTTTATCCCAAGTGTTGGAGCAGTTAATCTACTAGGCATTAGAAATGGAGATTTGGTCAAAGTTCTAAAATCAAGCATTGCAAAAATCTACAAACAAAATGTTTTCGTTTATGCTGATATGAATGTTTATCAAAATGTTTCTATTTTTGTTACAGGAAATGTGAATCGTCCGGGTCTTTACCAAGGCTTGAGTTCTGATTCTGTTGTGCAATACTTAGACAAAGCAGGTGGAATCAACCTAGAGTATGGAAGTTTTAGAAATATTGAGATTCTACGCAACAATAAAATTGCACTAAACATTGACTTGTATGATTTTCTTTTTGAGGGCAAAATGAAGCTATTTCCTTTTAGGACAGGTGATGTGATTTTAGTCAAAAACATTGAAAGCTATGCTTTTGCAGAGGGAGATGTGCAAAAGCCTTTCCGATTTGAGCTTAAAAACAATATCAAAACCCTGCAAGATTTGGCAAATGCAGCAGGAGCAAAACCTATCGTAACCAATGCAGTCGTGCGCTCCTATTTGCCCAATCACACGATAGATGTTGTATCCTATAACAAAAAAGATTTCCAATCCGTGCTTTTAAGAGTAGGCGATGAAGTGGAATTCCGCCCGGATTACAATGCCGAAAATATCCATATTACGATAGAGGGGGAACATAGTGGCTTGCACTCTATGGTTGTCAAAAAAGGAACAAGCCTAGCAGAGGTTGTCTTGAAACTTAAACCCAATCAACAATCCAATATTGATGCGATTCAGCTTTATCGTGTAAGTGTCGCACAAACGCAAAAACAACTTATTGAGGCACAATTAAAAGAACTTGAAACCATTGCACTAACTTCCTCCTCCGTTACTGCACAAGAAGCAAGTATGCGCGCAAGTCATTCTCAGATGGTGCTAGAGTTTATTGAGCGCGCAAAAAATGTTCAACCCAAAGGTCAAGTTGTTTTAGAAAACAAACAAGCCTTCACCAAAACAATCCTTGAAGAAGGTGATATTATTAACATTCCCGCAAAAAGCAATTTAGTGCTTGTGCAAGGGGAAGTTGCATTACCGGGAGCTTTCACTTATGAACCAAACAAAAGTTTGCGAGACTATATTAAATTAGCAGGTGATTTCACTGAACGCGCAAACAAAAAACGAATCTTAGTCATTCGCTCTAATGGCAAAGCGGAACGTTACAATGGAAATTGGTCATCTGGCACTAAAACAATACAACCCGGGGATTCTGTGCTTGTTTTACCAGAAATTGAAACAGGACGAGGATTGCAGATTACAAGTATCTTGACACAAATTCTTTACCAAGTGGCAGTTGCAACTAAAGTCATTTTAGACCTTTAAGATAAAAAGCCAAATAAGAATTGTCCAATGCAACTAGATAATGCAATTTCACAATTTAGAGATTCTAACATTCTCCTTTTACAAGGACCTGTGGGTCCTTTTTTCTATCATTTGGCACAAAAACTCAAAAAAAATAACAATCAAGTTTTTAAACTAAACTTTAATGGGGGAGATTTGCTTTTTTTTCCTTTTAAAGCACAAAGTTATCGCGGTCAATTAGCGGATTTTGAAGAATTTATAAGACATTTTTATCTCAATCATAAAATCCAAAAAATTTTTATGTTCAATGACTGCCGCCCATTGCACAAAATCGCCATTAAAGTAGCCAAATCCCTGAAGATTCCTTATTTCATATTTGAAGAAGGCTACATTCGCCCAAACTTTATTACATTGGAAAATAAAGGTGTCAATGCAAATTCCACACTTCCAAAAGACCCACAAGTTTTTTCAAAATTTACCCCCCAATCCAAAGAACAAGAATACAGCATTAAGCATTCTTTTAGAAATATGGCTTGGTTTTCCTTTTTGTATTGGTTTTCTGCTTTTTGGTGTGGATTGTATTTTAACAATAAGCTACATCACCGTAGTTTAAGTGGTATGGAAATGTTTCCTTGGTTTCTTTCGCTCTTTAGAAAATATCTCTATAAATTTAGCGAAAAAGAAGACATTGAATTTATTTTAGAATCCAAAAAACAATATTTTGCCCTTATTTTACAAGTGCATAATGATACACAAATCAAAAATCATTTTGAAGGAAGGAGGATTGAAAACTTCATTAGAAACTCTATTCGCTCCTTTGCACAACACGCAAAACCTCAACATTTTTTAGTCATCAAGCATCACCCAATGGACAGAGGATATAAAAATTACAAGATTTTTATCAAACGACAAGCAAGAAAATATAATGTAAATAGTCGCGTCATTTATTTGCACGATATACATTTGCCTGATTTTTTACGTAATGCGTTAGGCTGTATCGTCATTAATAGCACAACAGGACTTTCAAGCATTTTGCACAAATGCCCCACAAAAGTATGTGGTAGCGCATTTTACGACATCAAAGGATTGACATTCCAAGAACCCTTAAGCAAATTTTGGAGTGGTGCAAAGAAATTTAAAATTGACCAACAACTTTTTGTAAATTTCAGAAAATATCTAATAGAGCATAATCAAATCAATGGTAGTTTTTATGGCTCTCTTTCTTCTAAAATATCCCCCCCCCCCCGCACAGAAATACGTGAGAAATTCCGCTGGAATGGGAGAGCGCATTAAAACAATCCAAAAAACCTAATAAACCTCTACATTTCTTGTGAGATTCCATTGTAGAATCGTGGCAATCTCCTAAGCATAACTATGCAAAAAACAAAGGCGCGCTACAACTGCTTGCCAATTGTTTGGTCATTCAAACGTTTCCTAAGCACCAAATCAATAATTGGCTGCTCTCTTGAATTCGCGCGTTTGCAATGATCTTTTTGAAAAAAATCTGTAAGCTTTATTACAATTTTTGCCCATTTTTTATCCTTCTCACGCCATGCGTGTGAAGAAACAGACTCCCAAGCATAGCCATTAAACAAAGTTGCATTCACGAAATGATCTAATGCACGCACCCCTTGTCTCACACGCGATACCTTGCCAAAAGTTCCCACAACCACAATTAACAAATAGCCAACCACCATTAAAGGAACGAGTGCGCATAGCAATAAAGTCCCTGCTAATTTTTCTTTCATTTAATTTTTTCTTTGTGTGAATTGAATCTGCATTCCATTTGCCGAACGAATTGTAAGACGCCCTACGACATCTGGAACAAAATTTTCTTGCAATTTTAATTGATAATTTCTCAAAATATTTGCCAAAATCAAAACTGCCTCTTGCATTGCGAATCCCTGTCCAATACAAATGCGCTCTCCCATTCCAAAGGGCAAATAAGTGTCTTTCTGAATTACATTTTTCTCCTCAAAACGACTAGGGTCAAACTCGTGCGGATTTTTCCAATAGCTTTCGTGCCTTTGAATCAACCAAGGAGCAACCACAACACCAGAGCCTTCTTTGACTAATTTGTTTTGAATCTTAACCTCTTGCTTTGCAGTCCTTGCAAAGAATCCAACAGGAGGATAAAGTCGCAAAGATTCTTTGAAAATATTAGAAACATATTTTAATTTGCGCAAATGTTGCAAAGTAAGAATCTCCTCTCCTGCGACTTCATAGATTTCTTGATAAGCCTTTTCTTGTTCCTGCGGTGAAATGCTTAAAATATATAAAGTCCAAGTTAAAGAACTTGCACTCGTCTCGTGTCCTGCCAAAAACAGCATTGCCACTTGGTCTAAAATCTCTTCAAAGCTGAATCTTTCGCCACTTTGTGGGTCAATCACTTCAAGCAATGAAGCCAAAATATCCTCATATTCTCCACCCTTTCCCGCACTCACCGCATCATAACGAGGTTTAATAATATCTGCTAACACTCTACGAATCGTATCCCCTGCCCTCATTCGCTTGCGCTCCCCTAAGAGATAAGAAATCCATTGTGGAATGCAAAACATTTTACGAATCGCTGTATGCACGGTTTGCTCTTGAAACACTACAAAAGCGTCCAAGACTTCTTTGCCTTGTGATTCGTCTAGCTTTTGGGATAGAATCGTGCGAAAAATTACATCTGCTGTTACAAAGGTCATCACCTCATCTATCTCTATGATTGCGCCATTTGGATAGCGGGAAAGCTTCTTCATCATGTCTTCTACGGCTTCATTCATTAAGCCAAAAACTTTTGTAATGCGCGCCTGCTCAAAACTCGGGCGCAAAAGCTCCCTTTGTTTTTGCCATACTCCACCATTTGTTGTGAAAATACTCTCACCAAGCAAAGGCTTAAGCAGCTGATGTAACCAATTGCTTTTGGGAAATTTTTGCACCTCATCTACCATTACACGACGCACATCTTTAGGGTGATTAACGATGTAAAGGTCAAAACCGGGCATTTTAACCTGCCCAGATTTCATTTTGTAGCTTTTTTCATACAAGCCATCAAGCCAAGAACGTCTTTTGAGTAAAAATGTCGTCAGCAAGCTTGCTTTATTTTTATGTGGCTTAGGGAAGAATGGACATTGTCCCATTAGACGGCTCCTATTTTGGATTCTAAAGTGTTTTTGCCACCAATGAAATTAAAAAAATCGTATGAACCTAAAATCTCATTAGAATACAGATACAAAAAATGTGCCAAATACCAATTATATCGTATTTTCTTATAAGTCTGCGGGGTAAAAAGCTGATGGAATCTAGGCGATAAGAACTTTGGTTTAAACTTTGCTTGGATTCCAGAAGCGCGAAAATAATCAAGCAGAGGAAAGCAAGCCCCATCAATCTTAGCGGTAAAATCAAACCACACAAGAGGTGCATTTCCAAGCGTTTGCAAATCCATCTTAAACTGCCCGCAACTTTTCTGAAAACTTACAAGCGGTATGCACTGCCCAAGCGTTAGAATCTTAAAACATTTCAAATCCAACTTTTGCTCCTGTGCAATTCTAACCACCCTTGCCGCAACACTCATTGCTAAAATCGTTCCCACACTATGCGCGCACAAAATCAATTCATAATTCTTTGTTTCTTGTTTTTTTTGCAACACATTGAGAATCACATTGCTAAACTCGTTGATGAGAGCTTGAGATTCTGCAATTTTGCCCGCAGCATATTTTGCGCAAAACACATAAATGTTAGAAAGCCAAAATACTGCAAATTTCTTGCCCAAATATAAAATGACTTTCGTAACACTCCACAAGCACACTAACACACAAAGAATCGCAACAGCAAGATTCCAAGATTCTAGCATTTGAAATAAATAAAAAATCCCAACAAAACTGACTGCATAACTTAAGCAAAAATACACAATGGGATACAACCCAGCAATTAACTGCGTTTTAGATTCTTTGGCAAAAACTCTAAAAATGCCAGAAAAGATATAGGTTTTTAAAAAATAAGCAAAATCAAACACAAAATCACACAAGCTTTTTGCCCAATATTTTTTGACGACACTATCCCATTGCAAAAAATGATAATTAACTTGCGATTCCTCTCCAACAATCACACAACAAGGAATCTCATTTTTTTGACTACAAGGAGAAATGCTAAGATTTAATCCATTAAGATAATTTTGCTTGTAAAGATTCCGCTTCAAAAGTGCATAATAATAGCGATAACTGCGTGGGTCATAACCTGCGAGATAAAACACATCTTTTTTGTTTTCCATATCCTAACTTTCTTCAAGCTACTTAAGCTTTTTCTTGCACTTTAACATTTACTCTTTTGTCTCAAATTATAACGATTTCTAGATTAAAAACGCCAAAAACTTAAAAACTTTAAAGGTCTAAGAATCTTGAATGATTAGGATTCTTCTTTGTATTGTGAAATATCGGGTTGAAACTTATAAATTTTGTTTTTCAAGCGCACGAGCAAGCCCGTATCAATAAGCTGATGAAAAGTTTTCACCACGGTAGGCTTACTTACACCCACTTCTTGCACAATATCTTCATAAGAACCATAAAAAATATTTTCATCATTGCTATGCTCAATTAAATATTTAATAATTTCAATTTTCTTGCCACCCACGAAAACAGAAATCGCATTTAAAAGCGCATTTTTAGCACGCAATTCATTTGCCTGATATTTTGGCAAAATCGCGCGCAAAATTGTTTTTAAAAGCTCCTCTACATCAATAGGTTTTAAAATATACCCATCTACTCGCAATTCAATACAATCTAGCAAATAATGGGTTTCAGTATGCGCAGTTACCACGATGACGGACAAATCCCAAAGCGGATTCTTACGAATCTCACGCAGAAGTTCTATACCATTTAATTTAGGCATTAAAATATCCGTAATAATTAAATCTATTGTTTCGTTTTTTAGAATCTCCAAAGCCTCTTTACCATTGCGAGCCACCACAAGTCTATCCACATAATCTTCAAGCACCATAGAGGCAAATTTCAAAATATCTTCCTCATCTTCAATATAGAGAACTTTTAAGTTTTTTAAAATCTTTTCATCATTTTTTGACAACATTGTCTCTCCTTGATTTTAGCTTTTTAATGGAATCCTGATTATAAATTGCGCTCCACAACTTCCATCTTTAATAGGACAATTTGGCATACATACTTTTTCTTGGCATAAAATATTATTATAATGCACATTGCGCACCTCAATACTTCCTTCCATTTGTTTTTCTATGATTTGCTTAGACATATACAATCCAATTCCTGTGCCCACAGATTTATGTTTTGTCGTAAAATAAGGCTCAAAAATCTTTTGAATATCCTCTAGCTTAATCCCGCCACCATTGTCTGTAAATAGAATCTTAACGCAACTTTTAGAGGAAAATTCCTTGCATATTTCACCATTTTCTATACCTACCACAATACGAATCCTAGCAGGTGAAATCAGACGCTCTTTTAAAACATCTTCCGAATTTTTAATAAGATTCAAAATCACTTGTGAAAAAGCACTTTTGTAACCATACAATTCAATATCTTGAGGGCAATCTACTACGACACTAATTTCATTTTGCTTTAAAAAAGCATCTACAAGCGAAATAGAATCTTGGATATTTGCTCTTAAATTAAATACTTCTTTATCACTAGAGGAATGAAAAAAATTACGAAAATCCTCAATCGTTCGGGACATTGCTTTAGCAATTTTTAAACCATCATGGACTTGCAAATCAATAAATTCTTGTGTGAGCTTACCATTTTGAGATTTCACCTTAAAAGTCTGAATCAACAGCATAAGGGCATTCAAGGGTTGCCTCCACTGGTGTGCAATATTGCCAATCATCTCCCCCATACTTGCAAGCCTTGCTTGTTGATACATAATCTGGTCTTTCTTGCGACTTTCTAGCACTTCTTGCTTAATTTTTTCTTGCAGTGAGTTATTGAGATTCTGTAATTCTTTGGTTTTTTCTTGCACTTTTTGTTCAGACATTGCATGCAGGCTTTTAATATTACGCAAAATCAAAAAACTAAGTAAAATGGTGGTGAGCATAATCAAGCACATCATCACCAAAACAACTTTATGCACTACACTATGTAAGGCATTATTGCGTGCTTTTTTAATCTCCACAAAACGCAAACTTGCATCAATCATACGTGAAATTTCAACATTCAGATGATTTGCACTTTGTTCAAAAATCTCTTCTTTGGAAACTTTGAAATTTTGCAACGAAGCAAGATAATAGCTAATTGCGCTATCAAGGTGGTTTAAATGTGTTTCAAAGCTAGATTTTTCATCTAAAATTAAATTTTCTCCACCAAAGAGATAATAAATTTTTAATAAAAAATGTGTGAAATAGCTCTCATTAACGAGATTGTTTTGTATGTTTCTATAATTTTCCCATTGTGCGATAATGGTTTCTTGTGCTTTGACAATTTCTGCTTCCTCTAATCTGTGTGCAATGAGAATGTTTTGGGCATTTGTAATGCTTTTATGCAACTCTTCTAAACTAATAAGAGATTGGCTATATTCAGTAAATAGGACATCATAATCATATTTTAAACTAAAATAATATACATAAGAAACAACCGCTAAAGAAAGCAATCCTGAAGCAATATTGAACACTAGCACGTGCGTTTTTGCTTCTAATGTTGTTCCAAAAATCCTAAATATTTTCAAATCTCAATCCCAAATCTTTAAGAAATAATTTGTGCGACATTGTAACACTAATTTGCAAGATTCCTCATAAAACCCGAAACAAAAATCCTCAAACTTTTAATAAATTTGCAAAAAATTCAAGAATCTTACAAAATTTTAGAATTCTTTTATACTAAAAGGATATGATTACAAATATACTTAATTTTAAAGGAGTTTAGTATGAAAAAGATTTTGTTAGGAATCGTATTGGCAACTGGCTGTTTAATGGCAAGTGATGGTGCAGCAATCTACAAAAAATGTATTGCGTGCCACGGAGTAAATGCTGAGAAAGTTGCTCCCGGAAGCAAAGGTGGTATAACAATTGCTGGAATGGACAAAGCAAGACTCGTAGAGCAACTCAAAGGTTATGCAGCGGGAACTGCAGATAATGGTGGCGCAAAAGCAATCATGTATGCAAACATGAAAAACTTTAAATTAAC
Organism: Helicobacter sp. UBA3407; assembly: GCF_949747025.1. Lineage (NCBI taxonomy): Bacteria > Pseudomonadati > Campylobacterota > Epsilonproteobacteria > Campylobacterales > Helicobacteraceae > Helicobacter > Helicobacter sp. UBA3407. The sequence continues at coordinate 11,602 of NZ_CATKCB010000103.1, forward strand.
TGACGCAGATATTGACGCAGTAGCAGACTATATCTCTAAACTTCCTGCTGCCAAATAATCTTTCTCCCACTTGTTGGGAGATTCTTTTAATCCATGCCTTACTTACAAATAGACTCTCAAAAGTTTTTGCATAATTATCAAATTATTTTAAACACTATTGCCCCTAAAAATCCAGAAAAAATTGCTATTGTTCTCAAGGACAATGCTTATGGGCACGGGCTTAAGCAAATTGCTGAACTTGCTAAACGCGTTAAAATACAAAATGCCTTTGTAAAAAATACTTATGAAGCCTTAGAAATTGCACCATTTTTTTCTTACATTGCGATTCTATACCCCCATTCTCTACCTTGCGATTCCCTTTTTAAAGAGGCATTGCAATCACCCAATATTTATTTTTGCGCCCATAGTTTAGAATCTCTAAAAAACTATCCCAAAGGCACAAAGATTGAATTAAAAGTAGATAGCGGAATGCACCGCAATGGAATCGCAAAAAATACATTAAACCAAGCCTTTAAACTCATTGCTCAAAATGCTTTAGAACTCAAAGGAATCTACACACACAATGGATTTGGAGATGATTTCGGTAGTGAATTTTATACGCAAAATACGGAATTTTTGGCAATCAAAGAGGAATCTTTGAAACTCTGCGCACATTACAATCTTCCACGCCCGCGATTCCATTCTCTAAGCTCCTCTGGTGCGTTTCGCGCAAAAGATACACAATATGATTTACAAGATGATTTATTTCGTATTGGAATTGCATTTTATGGTTATTTATGTCAAGATTCTGCCTTTGCTACGCTCAATCTTAAGCCTATTGCGGCACTCTTTGCGCAAAAAATCTCCACCTTAATGCTTAAATCCAATGCAAGGATTGGCTATCACGGCGTAAGCACCTTAAAAGAAAATATAGTTTCCACTTATGACATTGGCTATGGCGATGGATTATTTCGCTTGCGTGAAGGTATGCAAGTCTGTAGTGCAGAGGGATTCAGAATCCTACCTCGCGCCTCTATGGACTGCATTAGCATAGAATCCGCACAGGAAGAAGTTTGTGTTTTCAATGATGCCCGAATATTTGCACAAGCATTCGGAACAATCCCTTATGAGATTTTATCTCATTTGCACGCCTATATCCCAAAAGTTATCATTTAATCTAATGAATCTCCTCAATGCAACACAAAACTAAAATCTATCGGGAAAAATCTCTAAAATCACTCGTTTTTCTAAATCATAAAGCATATAACGAATCGCTTTAAACTTCTCACTTTCCTCAATAAAGTCTATTTTCAAAATCTCTTCAAGCACGCGAGCAGATTCTTGTGCTCGTTTAAAATTAGCAATAAAAACACTTTGAAGGTTTTCGCGATTTTGTTCTTCTTTTGTAGAAACTTTTAAGACATCTTTATTAGAATCACGTGTATCCAACAAATCCAAATAAAATTCTATGCGACATTGATGACGAAGATTTTTAAGTATAGAAGCAAAATTTTTGTGATTGAATCCATAACGCAAAATATCTTCAACTACACGAATCCCTTCGCGCAAGCGATTGAGATTTGCATCTACAATGCGCAAAGTGCGCAAGGGAGAGCTTGAATTATTCTCTTGAGTTAAAGATTCCAAGAATTTGAAGCAAAGAAATAAATAAATTTAAGAAGTCTAAATACAAACTCACTGCCGCCATTACAGGGCTATCATATAAGCCACGCACAATATTTTGTGTATCATAAGCGATAAAGATGCTGAACAAAATTGCACCCACTCCCGCCAAAACAACTTGTAGAATCGGGCTTCCCAAAAATAAATTAATCAAAGAACCCACAACTACAACAATCAGTGCAATAAATAGCATTTTACCCATACTTGCTAAATCTTTTTTCGTGCGCAATGCAAAAATACTCATCACACCAAAAATCGCTGTTGTTAGCAAAAATGCTTGAGCTACAATCTCTGCTCCACCTGGCATTCCTAAGATTCTACTAAGAATAGGAGTGAGCGTTAAGCCTGTCATAAAAGTAAAAGCAAAAAGCAGCAACAAATTAAGACCTGCTTTTGCTCTTGCGAACATTAAACCAAACAATAAAGCAAATTCCAAAATCACAAATCCAATATAATATTGTGAAACTAAATATCCCAATGCAGAAATTCCAATGTATGCACCCACTGTTGCCGCAAGTAAAGAGCCCGCAAAAAGTTGATAAGTTTGTTTTACAAAACTAATGAGTGCAATATCGCTTTGTGCGAAAGCCTCATTATTTGTTTCATTCTGATAACCTTTATAATTCAAGGGTTTTCTATCGTATAATGACATTTTAGCATTCCTTTATTTTAATTTTAAGGTTGCGATTATATCTAAAATTCACTAAGAATAGCATTAAATATGTTACAATTTTACTTTATTTAAAGAATTATGGAGCAAAATGGAAAAAATTAAAATTTTTATTAATGGATTTGGCAGAATTGGACGCTGTATTACACGTGTTGCGCTCTGTGAAATGCAAGATAAAATTGAAATTGTTGGCATTAATGACCTTGCAAATCCAGAGATTTTAAGCTATCTTTTAACGCACGATTCCGTGCATCAAAATACCTCAATCCAATGTGGAGAAAATTCTTTCATTTTTAATGGTGTCAAAATTCCTTTCTCCCAAAAGAAAACACCCAAAGAGATTGATATTTTAGGGGCAGATATTGTCATTGAAGCAAGCGGTTTATTTTTAACACAAAAAGAAGTGGAATCCCACTTGCAAAAAGGGGCTAGACGCGTGATTTTTTCTGCTCCCGCAAAAGACGATACAAAAACTTTTGTCTTAGGAGTGAATCACAAGGATTATCAAGGGGAAAAAATCATCTCCAATGCGAGTTGCACTACTAATGCACTCGCTCC
>NZ_CATKCB010000104.1:0-17726 GCF_949747025.1 Helicobacter sp. UBA3407
CCCCCATTATTTTGTTTAGCATATTTTTCCTTTTAAGGTGAAGTTTAGTTGAAATTTATAGTTAAATTTTGGGTAAGTGGTACGCCCAAGAGGATTCGAACCTCTGACCTACGGCTTAGAAGGCCGTTGCTCTATCCAGCTGAGCTATGAGCGCACTTGGTACCAAAGGGGAGACTTGAACTCCCGACCTCCGGCTTATGAGACCAGCGCTCTAAACCAGCTGAGCTACCTTGGCATACCAAAAGCGGAAATGAAATTTTATCTTTTTTTCTTTAAAGGGGCATAAAACTTTAATAGATTTCGTTTTTATTTCGTAAAGCTATCAAAATAGCGCGCCATTCTTGGCAGAGTCTCTCAAGATTCCATTTTGCATTGGCGGGACTTGTGGAGGGCAAAGTAGTATGAGGCAAAGAGGTTACTTTAGAATCCTTAAAGGCTTTTTGGTAGATTTGTGCTGCTTTTTTGCCATTAAGAAAAATGTGTTGTATTTGTGTGTTTTGCAAGAGGGATTCCAAAAGAATGGGTTTAGGATTCTTAATGCTTCCATCACTAGATTTTGTAATTGTGCATTCTGCACAAACATCATAGAGTGCAATTTTTTGTGTCAATAAAAAAGTGATTTTTTCTTCGTGATTTTTTGTTCTTAGGTCTTTATATTCAAATAATCTCCCAAGCACTTCCCAAAAACGATTGCGTGGGTGAGAATAATAAAAATCTTGCTCCCTTGAAGCCACAGAGGGAAAAGAACCTAAAATTAAAATTTTGGAGTTAGAATCTTTGATTGGCTTAAAAGGGTGGTGTATGGATTCCAAAGTTTTGGCTAGATTAGACATTGGTTGCTTCTAAATACAAACTAAAATTGTTCATAGAGTAATTTTGCTGCCATTACAAAAGAAACAATAACAATCAAAGGCTTGATAATGCGGATTCCATAGGTAATTGCAGCACGTGAGCCTAGATTTGCGCCGATAAATTGTCCTAATGCCATTACGATTCCGATGATGAAAAGTATCTTTCCACCGAGCGCAAAAAAAACCAAAGAAGCAACATTGGTAGAAAAATTGTAAAATTTTGCTTGGGCTAGACTTTGTGTTAGCCCAAATCCACCCAATAGAATAAGCGCAAGCATCAGAAAAGAGCCTGTGCCAGGTCCAAAAAAGCCATCATAAAAGCCAATGCAGGTAAAGGCTAAAATTAAGAATCCTTGATGAATAGTTGTTGCTCTTTGTTCTTCGGTAATCTTGGGTGAAAATAAGAAATAAATGCCAAAGATAAGAATTAAAAAAGGTAAAATCTTGGAGAGTGAATCTGTTTGGATAAACTGCACACTTATTGTGCCAAGTGCTGAAAATGCAAAGACAAGCAATGCAAAAGGAAGTGCGCGTTTGAGATTTAAATAACCTTTCTTGTAGAAGTGATAAGCTGCGGAAAAGCTACCAAAAGTGGATTGAAATTTGTTGGTCGCTAGGGCTTCAATGGGTGGGATTCCACTAATCAGGAGAACAGGGATTGTAATCATTCCGCCACCTCCAGCAATAGAATCCACAAATCCTGCCACAAAAGCTGCAACAAACAAAAAAAATAACATCAAAAAATCAAATTCAGATAATATCTCTTGCATTTGTAATCCTTAACTATTGTTGGGCAATAAATGACCAACAATAGTTAATTGCTGTCAGTCATTTGAAGAAAAATTAATCCATTTGTCGGCGTAAGAATGCAGGAATATCTAAAAAATCATCATTAGCAAATTCTCCGCCACTGACTTTTTTTCTTGCAAGTGTAATGCTATCTTGTTGGTTGATTTTTTGACTCATATCTTTAGGATTTACAAGTTTTAATGTGGAGCTTTCTTCGTTTTGACTTACTTCTTGAGGATTGGAAGTAGATTGTGCTACATCACGTTCAAATCCTGTGGCAACGATTGTGATTCTAACTTTATCGCGCTCTAAACTCGAATCTGTTGTTGTTCCAAAGATGACCTCTGCTTCTGGGTCTGTATTGCCCTCTACGATTTCCATTGCATTAGAAATTTCAGCCAATGGATAATCAGGATTGAAGTAGAAATGCACCAAAACACCTTTTGCACCATTAATAGACATATTATCAAACAAAGGAGATTCAATTGCCATTTTAATTGCCTCTTTTGCAGCATCTGCACCGCTAGATTCACCAATTCCCATAAGTGCCATACCTTTGTGGTGCATTACGGTTTTAACATCGGCAAAATCCACATTAATATCACCCGCACTATGGGATAAAATTACCCCACTCATTCCATTTACGGCTCGCACAAGAACATCATCAACGATTCTAAAGCTATCTTTTAATCCAAGATTTTTATCTACAATAGAGAGGAGTTTTTCATTAGGGATTACAACAATAGAATCACTTTCTGCTTTTAATTCACGATATCCTTCTTCGGCTAGTTTGGCGCGTTGTCTTCCTTCCCAGCGGAAAGGTTTAGTAACAATGGAAACTGTGAGTGCTCCTACTTCTTTTGCTGCTTTAGCAATCACAGGTGCTGCACCTGTTCCTGTTCCTCCACCAAGCCCAGCAGAAATAAAGACAATATCAGTATTTTCTAAGAATTGTTTTAGTTCCTCATAGCTCTCTAATGCTGCGTCTTTGCCCACTTGAGGCTTCATTCCCGCCCCTAAACCTTTTGTGAGTTTTGCTCCAAGTTGGATTCTAATTGGTGCATTAGAGCTATTAATAGCTTGCGCGTCTGTGTTTGCGACTGCTAATTCAATTCCTTCGTAAGTCCCTGTATTGATTAGATGCCCAATCATATTGCTGCCACCACCACCGACACCGATTACTTTAATGTTTGCACCGAATTTTGGGCTAACTTCTTGAACTTCTATCATTGTTTTATTCCTCCTAAATTAAATCAAAACATTTGGGTAAGTTTTTCCCACATCTGTCTTATGAAATTGTTATTTTTGGGTTGGATTTTCTTAATTTCTGTGATATTACTTAAATCTTGTTTAATATCTGCCGCGCTTTTTGGGACGCTATTGACGGGATTTGCAATACTAGATTGTTTCTCTTGCAAAGGATTGATAAGATGAATGTTTTTTGATAATTGCTCTGTCTCTTCTCCTAGCTTTTCATTAAGATAGCGAATGCGTTTTTCCGAATCAATTTCATAGTTGGTATATTTGCCTGAAGCATAAAGAATCAGCCCGATTGCTGTGGAGCATTCTGGTCCCTTTAAGTCTGTGAATAAACCATCAATTTCTATGGGATTCGCAAGACGCACAGGTGCATTAAAGAGTGCAGCTGCTAAATCACGGATTCCATCTAGTTGCACCATACCACCTGTAAGTACGATTCCACTTCCTAGCTGGTCTTTTAGGTTGCTATGCTCTAATGATTTGGCTAGAATCATTAGTGTTTCTTCTACACGTGCATAGACGACATTGTGTACCACCGCAAGTGAAACTTGATGTTTGTCATTGTCGCTACCACCTATACTTGGAATCTCAATTAGATTCTCTGTATCTTCTGAAGTTCTTGGAAAGCCACCATATTGAATCTTTACTTGTTCTGCAATAGATTGCGGCGTGTGCAATGCCATTGCCAAGTCATTCGTGATATGATTAGAACCTACACCTAAAAAGTCATTATAACGCAAGGAGTTTCCAACATGAATCATTAACTCACAAGTGCTCCCACCCATATCTATACAAGCAACTCCTAGATTTTTCTCATCTTCAGTTAAAACAGCAATAGACGAAGCATAAGAGGCAAGCACAATGTTTTCAATCTCAATTCCCGCAGTTTTAATGGCTTTTTTGAGATTCCCTAAGCTTAATTTTTGTGCAGTAATAATGCGCACAGAAACTTCTAGGCGACCGCCACTCATTCCCATAGGGTCATCAATGAAATCTTGGTCGTCTAATTTAAAATTATAGGGCAAAATATGCACCACTTCGTATTCGTTTGGAATAGAGGCATTATAAAGCGCACTCTGAATCACGCGATTGATTTCTTTGATTCCAATTTCATTATTTAGACAATTAAGCACTCCGGAACTATCAGTGCTTTTGGTGTAAGCACTAGAGATAGAAATAACAGCTTTATTAATATTTGTGCCTGCCACACGTTTTGCGTCATTTACGGCATCTTTAATGGCGCGACTCGCTTGTTCTATATTAGTGATTGAGCCTTTTTTAAGTCCTTGTGATTTATGAAACCCTGTGCCAATGATATGAGGAACTCCATCTTTGCAGTTTGCAATGATTGCACAGATTTTTGTTGAACCTATATCAATACCTAAAAGTATTTGCTCCAAATCCTTGTCCTTTGCTACAATTCGTTTCTATATGTTTTAAACATTTAGATTTTTTTAACAATTTTATAAATTTTCAATAAATGTTCCATAAAGGCGACATCAACGAGACGAGATTTGACTTGCATACCATTTTGTGTTAAAAAATCTAAATTTTTTGCCATTATATCAGAATTTTTTAGTCTTTGGTCAAGGATTTCATATAAAATTATCTTATCTTGCAAGAAAATGTAATCTTTTGCTTTAGTTTTCGTAAAAAGTTGGGAGATAAAATCTTGACTTTCTTGTTCGTTTAAGCCCTTTAAAACCGCACGACTTTCACGACTTAAATAGCCCACATCCACACCTTGAAAGTTTGCTAATTGAGATTTTGCTTTTTCTTCTAATAATTTTGCTTTTTCAAAATTAATAAAATCTTCTGTGGCGTCTAATTTGGCTGCTTCATAGGTTTTTGGCTTGCTTGGAATAATTTTTATCACCTTTGCGGTGAGGTAGCCTTTTTTTGTTTTGATAGGTTTAATGGTGCTTTGTTCTTTGGCTTGACTAAGTAAGTCTAAAAATTCTACCCCATAAGTTTCATCACCTTCATAGAGGGTGCTTATTTCTGCTTTAGAGTTTTCTCCTTTGCGTAAAGCAATATATTCTTTTAGGGATTCCTTTTCTGCCTGTGCGTCTTTGTATTTTTCCAAAACTTGTTCTTTTGCTTCTTGGAAAGTCAAAAGCTGCCCATTGGCATTTAAGAATTGGTTTTTAAAATCCTCATAATATTTTTTGAGATTTTCTTCATTTGCTCCTATGCTATCAGGAGAGATTAAAATGCTTGCAATTTCGTAGCCACGTTCCGTTTGATAAATATCTTGATTTTCTTCCCAATATTTTTTAATAGCTTCTTGAGCGGGAGTGAAAGTGATGTCAGATTGTTTGAGAATATGAATTTTGACATGGTCTTCTGTAAAATAGATAGCACCCATCATTTCGGTTTCAAGTGGAGTTAATGGAATCTCCAAAATAGCATTTAGTTTTTCAAGCAACAAACTTTCACCCAATTCTTCTTCAAAATCTTTTGGACGCAGTTGATTGTCCGCTAAAAGACGTTTGTAAATTTCATTATCAAATTGACCATTATTTTGGAAAGTATCCATTGCGATTAGGGCATCAATCACTTCTTCTTTGCTGATACGCAATCCTAAATCATAAGCATAGTTAAGCCTTAGAGCCCGTGAAATAAGATTGTTTAAAGCTTGTTCCTCAATCCCTATTTTTTTAGCCTGCTCATTGTCTAAGTCTCCATTAAAAAGCTGATTATAGAGATTATAGAGTTTTGCATATTCGCGTTGTAGTTTTTCAATGCTAATTTTTCTATCCCCAACTACCGCAACTGCATTGCTCGTGCTTGAAAAACTATAACTTCCCCAGCCTACAAATCCCGCACCAACAAAAGCAATAGTGCTAATCCATATGGTAATGATTAAATATTTTTTGTGTTTTTGCATCCAGCCAATCATAAAAACTCCAAATTCTCTAAAATCTATATATTTTGTTTTTTAAAAACAATCCAATTAAAGCTTGAGATTCTATTCTAAAAACATTTAAAAAGCGGTAAAAGACAAATCTTTATTCTTAAAATTATTCTTTAAAAAGTGAAGAAAGAATATCAAGATTATTTTTAGGTGCTTCTTGCGAATTAGTTTCAGTCGTTTGTTTTGTGCTTTGATTGAGGTTATCAATCTCTTTTAGTTCAATTTCAAATCCCGTGAGCATAGAGGCTAGGCGGATATTGATTCCACTTTTGCCAATGGCTTTGGGTTTTTGTTCGCTTGTGATATTGACGATAGCTTTATTTTCGTCTAGTGCTACGCTAATGACGAGAGCAGGAGAAAGCGCACGCGCAATGTAAATTTCTGGTTGCGCAGAATACTCTATACAATCAATGCTTTCGTTTTTAAGTTCTTTTGAGACAGCATTGATACGCACACCCTTAATACCAACTGTTGCGCCCACAGGGTCAATTTTTGCAGAAATGGTTTTTAAGGCGACTTTCGCGCGTTCTCCCGGAATCCTTGCACAATTGACAATTTCTACTTCCCCGTCCTTGATTTCTGGTACTTCTAATCTCAAAAGCTCTTCTAGCATTTTGGGTGTTGTGCGACTTAATTCAATAGTGATTCCATTTTGGCGGTCAATCCCAACGTGCTTTAGCACAGCGCCAATCACTTGTCCTACGTTAAATTCTTCACCTTTGATACGATTTTTCTTAGGTAAAATGGCGCGGATTTCATCAATTTCTACATAAGTATTTCCCAAATCATCAATCCGCACGACATTCCCGCTAACGATTTTTCCAATTTGTGATTTATATTTATCAAAAAGTTGCGCTTCAATTAAACGTTGGATTTTGTATTCAAGTTCTCTAAAGAGGGAATTTACAGCACTTCTGCTCATATCTTCTAGACTTAATTCATAGCGCAATTCATCTCCCACTTTAATTTCATTGTCGTGTTTTTTGGCTTCACTTAACGAGATAAAATTATTTTTATCTTCTACATCGGAGCTATCGTTTTCGCATACGCTAATTACTTGGTAAAGATGAAGTGTTTTATTTTTTTTATCAATTTCTGCTTCATAGTAAATATTGGAATCTAAAGTTTCTTTAGCAACTTTAATGACTGCTTCTTTAACTGCCTCTGAAACACTTTCTATTGGAAGCCCTTTTTCATAGGCGATTCCTTCAATAATATCTAGTATTTTTTCCAAATTTTGTCCTTAAATTCTTAAAATTTGTTTTGTTAATTCAAAAAATAATTTGGCTTATTTTAGTTTAAATTTTCTTTATAAGGGCTTTATATTTATAAAGATTCTTGATAAGTTTTGGAAGCAACATAAAAATAAATCATTGTTGAAATTAGTTTTTAAGTAAAAAATATATATAATCAAATATTTTTCTACAAAAATAAGGGTGAAAATATGGATATTAAATTAGCACGCGAACATATTAATGAAAAGCCAACAAAAGTTACAATTAAAAAATTAGAGGAAATGTTAGAGGAAAAAAAATCTGATATTTTCTATTGTGATAAAGAAAATTCCCATAAAGAAATGCAATCTTTGTTGGAATATTTCGAAAAAAAAGGCAAGCGAGCCTATTTTCGTGAAGTACGTTATGGGTTAGATGAGGGTGATTATATGTATGAAATGCATATTCTATAAGTGATTCCTTTGGGTAAAAAACTTTATATCCAAACTCTTGGTTGTGCAATGAATGAACGCGATAGTGCGCATATTATCGCGGAATTACAAGAAAAGGAGCATTATTTTTTAACGCAGAATCCAAAAGAAGCAGATTTAATTTTAATTAATACTTGTTCTGTGCGTGAAAAACCAGAAAAAAAGTTGTTTTCAGAGATTGGACAATATGCTAAACTCAAAAAACAAGACGCAAAAATTGGCGTTTGTGGTTGCACAGCAAGCCATTTGGGAGATGTGATTCTTAAACGCTCCAAGTCGGTTGATTTTGTGCTTGGTGCGCGCAATGTTTCTAAAATCTCGCAAATTATTCACCAAAAACGCGTTGCTTGGGTAGATATTGATTACGACGATAGTGCTTATGTTTTTAGTCAAAATCCCAATTCCACCTTAAAGGGTATGATTAATATTTCTATTGGTTGTGATAAAAAATGCACTTATTGCATTGTCCCGCACACAAGAGGAAATGAGATTTCAATCCCTGCTGCGCTGATTTTAGATGAAGCAAAACGTATGGTAGGCGATGGCGTAAAAGAGATTCTGCTTCTTGGGCAAAATGTCAATAACTATGGGAAACGTTTTTCAAATGAACATCGTGCGATTAATTTCACGCAACTTTTAAATGAGATTTCTCAAATTAATGGGTTGGAACGCATTCGTTTCACTTCGCCGCACCCTTTACATATGGACGATGATTTTATTTCTGAATTTGCGCGGAATCCCAAAATCTGCAAGTCCATTCATATGCCCTTACAGAGTGGTTCTAATGCGATTCTGCAAAAAATGAGGCGTGGATATACTAAGGAATGGTTTTTGAATCGTATTGAAAAAATGCGCTCACTCATTCCTTGCCTAAGTGTCGGGACAGATATTATTGTAGGATTCCCGACAGAAAGCGAAGAAGACTTTTTGGACACCTTGGATATGCTAGAGAAAGTGCGTTTTGATACTCTTTATAGTTTTATTTATTCATCTCGTCCCCATACGCAAGCTCAAAAATGGTTAGAAGAGGACAAGAGTGTGAAATTGGTTGATGAGGAAGTTGCAAAAGAGCGTTTAATGCTTCTAAAAGAGCGTCATAAAGAAATCTTAACAGAAGATAATTTTAAGCAAATAGGAAAAATTCATTCTATTTTGTTTGAAAGTTTTGATGAGGAAAATTTATTGCTTGAGGGGCGAAGCGATACCAACAAACTTGTGCGTGTTAAGGCGGGACGCAATTTGGTAGGAGAGATTTGCAAGGTAAAAATCAGTCAAATTAAAGGTGCGCAACTTTTGGGAGAGTTAATCTAAAATTTAAAGATTATCGCAAGAATTTCAATGGGTATTTTAAGTTATCAAAAACATCTTAAGAATTTTAAACAGAACTTAAAGAGCAAGAATCGTAAGATTTCTATTAAATTGCTACCGCCCATCTTAGCTTTCATTATCAAGATTCTATCCTATTTAGTTCGTTTTGAATTTCAGATTTCTCCAAAAACTTTGGAGAAAATTGCACATAATGAAACATTTATCATTGCATTTTGGCACGGCGAGCTTTTGTTGCAACCTTTGGTGAGTAATAAGTTTTTGAATCGTCAGCAAAAAGTTTCTGTGTTGATTAGCCAGCATTTTGATGGGGATTTGATTGCTCAAACGATGCAATATTTTAACATCGGTTCTCTACGCGGTTCAAGTTCCAAAGGAGGAATACGTGCGCTTTTGGGGGCGGTAAAGAAAATTGAAAATCAAGAATATATTGCTATCACGCCTGATGGTCCGCGTGGTCCTTACCATAGTGTCGCAGATGGAATCGTGCTTTTATCACAAAAATCTAAAGCTCCCATTGTGATTTCAAGGATTCTTTACCAAAACGCTTGGAGGTTTAATAGCTGGGATAGATTCCAAGTGCCAAAGCCTTTTAGTAAAGTTATTTGTGTAATAAAAGAGCCATTGGGAGTGGAATCTTTGGAGCTAGCAGAAGCAAAGAATCTTATCCAATCTAAAATGGAAGAAGATGAGCTAAATCAAGTGCTAAGGAACATTCAATAATGAGATGGATAGTATCAGGCGTTGGATTATTGTTTTTAATTGCGGGATATTTTTATTTTTCTACTTCTTATAATTTGAGCCGCGAAGCAAAGAGAGAATTCAATAAGGGAAACTTTGAATCCTCCTATCAACTCGCCACACAAGCCTTAGACATAGACCCATATAATCGTTCTGCTCTAAGTATTTTTAGCCAATCAAAGCAACGTTTGAATCTTCAGAAATTTTTACAAAAAACAAAGCATAATTATGAACAAGCATTAGAGATTCTAAAGCAAAGTAATGTAAGCCCTCAAGAGTTTTTGCAGTTGCGTTGGATTGTAGAGGAATTTGAGAAAGATTATCGTGCTGTTTTAATCTTAAACAATCCAAATGAGAGTGAGGAAATGCAGCTTAAACAATACAAAGATTGGTTTTTGCAGTTACAAAATCGCCTAAAAGAAGCGCAACAATCTTTACAAAAGATACAAAATCAAGCAAAATAGGGAAATAATATCGTTGTATTTTTATAAATTTTTATTGAAAACTTTATAAATTTTAGATAGAATCTAATCTTTACTTAAAATTAAATATTTTTTAAGGTATCCGATGAAATTTTTTTATTTCCTTTTATTGATTGCAACTTTAGGATTTACTCAATTTGACATAATGGGTTATGATACGCACAGCGAGGAGGTTTTAAAAACCTTTGATGTAGAACCAGAATTTTTAAACAATGAATATTTTGTTGATGTGAAAAATTCTTTTTTAAGTGATGCGAGACAAGATTATTTGCTACAAAAATTCAAAAGTGGCTATGAGTTTATTCCTACACTTAAAGAAATGTTTTTAAAGGAAGGAATCCCGCAAGAATTCCTGTATCTTGCGATGATTGAATCTGGATTCTCTTTGACTGCTAAGTCTAGCAAACGCGCAATAGGAATGTGGCAGTTTATGCCCAAAACCGCTAAATCTTTAGGATTGGAGATTAATGCTCAAATTGACGAGCGCAAAGACCCAATCAAATCCACAAAAGCTGCAATTACTTATTTAAAGCAATTAAAAGAAAGCTTTGGTAAATGGTATCTTGCTGCAATTGCCTATAATTGCGGTGATGGACGCTTAAGGCGCGCAATCAGCGAAGCGGGTAGTGATTCATTGAGTGTGCTTTTAGACCCTGAAATCAAATATATTCCATTAGAAAGTCGTATGTATATTCGCAAGATTCTTTCTGTTTCTTTGATGTTTCGCAATGTGGATACCTTAAAAACGAATAATTACGATTATTTCTTAAATCGTGGAGCAAATTCTTTGCTTACTTCAATTGAGGTGCCACCAGCTACTCCATTAAGCAAAATTGCCGCACAAGTGGGATTGAGTTTGAAAGAGTTGAAATATTATAATCCACAATTCAAACGCAATATCGCTCCAACTTATGCGAAATCTTACTCTGTGTATGTGCCTTATCAGTTTTTGGCGCGCTATAAATCTGAAGTGCAAACTAAAGAAAAATTACAAGTTAAATCTTATTTGGTACATCGCGTAGGCAAGGGAGAGACGATTCATTCTATCGCCAAACGTTATGGTGTGCCAAGCAAACGCATTACGCAATACAACGCGATTCAAAATGCAAATTCCCTTTCTATCAATCAAGAGATTATTATTCCTCTTGAAAAGGATAAAGCGTGAAAGGTTTTTATGGGATTTTGTTAGGTGTTATTTGGGCAGCTTTTAGCCTGAATGGTTGCTTTTTTGGTAAGAGTGATGTTTATTATAATCCCTCTTCTACGACACAATCTACGCCAGATTATGGAGTGATGAATACAAGCCAACAAGCACATAAAGCCACAATGAAACCTTATAGAGTCAATGGAAAATGGTATTATCCAACACAAGTAGCATTGGGAGAAACTTATGAAGGAATTGCGAGTTGGTATGGTCCAAAATTTCACGGCAAAAAAACTTCTAATGGAGAAACTTATAGTATGTATGCGCATACAGCGGCACATAAAACTTTGCCTATGAATACGATTGTGCGTGTAACAAGCAAAGAAAATGGTAAATCTACGATTGTGCGCATTAATGATAGAGGTCCTTTTGTAACGGGGAGGATTATTGATTTGTCTAATAGTGCGGCAAGAGATATTGAGATGGTGGGTAAAGGTACGGCACGCGTGCACTTAGAAGTTATTGGCTTTAATGGCACGATTTCAGATTCTATGCCCCTCAATCAAGAAACTTTGGCAAGAAGCGAATACAAAGTCGCGCATACGCAAGAGAGAATGCAACTTTCGCATTTCCTTGTGCAAATTGGTGCTTTTAAAAACAAAAGTGGTGCTGTGAAATACCAAAGCACCCATGCAAATGCGCACGGCTATCAAGCCGTGATTCGGGAATATGTTGCGCAAGGCTCTCCTATTTATCGTGTTTTATTGAGTGGATTTAAGAGTGAGGCAGAGGCAAGGGATTTTATCGCTTCACAAAAAATAGCAGGAGCATTTATTACTACAGAGTAGTTTGATGTAAAGAATCCAAAGTTTAAGTTATTTTAAAGAAAGGTAGATTATGAAAACTCTTACACGCAATACCAAAGAAACGAAAATCACTGCAACTTTAGAAGTTTATGGTGAGGGTAAGGCGGAGATTTCAACAAAAATTGGATTCTTTAATCATATGTTAGAATCGCTTTGTAAGCATGCAAATTGGAATCTTAAATTGCAGTGTGTGGGCGATGTGGAGGTAGATTTTCATCATAGTGTGGAGGATTGTGGAATTGTGCTTGGTGCCTTGTTGAAAGATTCGCTTTTTCCAATTCAAAAAGTGGAACGTTTTGGGAATGCTTCTATCGTAATGGACGAGGCATGTGTGGAGTGCGACTTGGACCTTAGTAACCGTCCTTTTTTGTTTTTTGATTTGGAAACTAGAGGCAAAGTTGGCGATTTTGATTGTGAGCTAGTAGAAGAGTTTTTTCGTGCTGTGGTTATAAATGCTGGAATCTCTGCGCATATTGTTCAAAAACGTGGCAAAAATCAACACCATTTGATAGAAGCTTCCTTTAAGGCTTTTGCTGTTGCTTTGCGTAGAGCAAGTGCTAGGAATGAGGCACTTGGAATCCCAAGCACAAAGGGGATTCTATGATTAAGTTGATTGTGTTAGATGTAGATGGAACTTTGAGTGATGGGAGTCTGATTTATAGCAATGAGGGTGTAGAAATGAAAGCGTTTAATGTAAAAGACGGCTTAGGAATTGCGATGTGGATTAAACTTGGAGGAGAAGTTGCAATTATCACAGGACGCAAATCCAAGTTGGTTGAAAACCGAGCACGAGAACTTAGAATCACCTATCTCAAACAGGGTGTAAGCGACAAGGCAAAAGCTTTAGAGGAGATTTTAAAAGAAGCAAATCTCTCGCTTAAAGAAGTTGCAATCATTGGAGATGATTTGAATGATTTGAGTATGCTAAAGCTTGTCAAATATTCCTTTGCACCCTCTGATGCGGTAAAAGAAGTGAAACGAAATGTTCATAAAGTGCTTAAACATAAGGGTGGTAAGGGTGCTGTGCGTGAGATGATTGATGATTTAATAAAAAAAGAAAAATTACAAGTTAAACTTTATGAAATCTTTGCTTAAAATCAATCAACTCAAAAGTGGTCGCTTAATCCCGATATTTTTTCTTTCTCTTTGCGTGTTGAGCCTTGTAATGGTTGCGGTTTTAAATGGTAAGAAAACGCAAGATTTAAAGGGGAGAGAAAAAGTTGCAAGATTTGAGGTTTTTAATTTTGAATATTATCGGATAGGCGCACAAGGAGTGAGCGTGGTTGCGCTTGGAAAGAAAGCGCGTGAGAATGTGAAAGGAATGAATGAGTTGGAGCATTTTAGTGTAACGAATTTTACTTTTCCAAGTCAAGAATCTCAACGCAAAGAAAAGGTGCTAGGGCAAGAAAATTTACAATCTAGCTTTGCACTTTATGATAATCAAGAGATTTTTTTTCCTCAAGGTGTGAATTATCAACGCAATAAAACAAAGTTTTGGAGTCAAATAGCACAATATAATCCTGATATAAAAGAGCTAAAAGGAGAGGGGGAATTTATTGTTTTGGACGAAAACTATAAGATTCGCGGGCAGAACATCACGTATAGAGAAAATAAAATCTACGCAAAAAATATTTATGGAATCTTAAAGGTAAAACAATGAAACACCTATCTAAGGTTTTGTTTATTTTGTTGGTTCCTTTTGTTTGGGCAGAGGAGATTGAAGTAAGCGCAAAGGAACTCATTGGAGATGAGCAACGCAAATTAACCCAACTAAAAGGCAATGTAGAAGTCAAACGTGCCAAGGATAATTTGAAAGCAGATGAGGCTTTTATTTATCTTGATTCTAATAATCGCCCAAACAGAATGCAAGCCATTGGAAATGTGCGCTTTTGGCTTACTTTACAAGATGGACGTAGGATTGAGGGAAGGGCAAACGAAGCACTTTATTTGCCTTCCAATCAAGAATATCAGATTTTGGGCAATGCAGTGGTAAAAGAGATAGCCAAAAATAATGTCGTAAGAGGCGATAAAATCATTATTCGTTACAAAGAGGGTTTTATTAATGTTTTGGGCAATGAAGAAAAGCCTGCGCGTTTGATTTTTAAACTTGAAAAAGAGCCAAAATGAGTCGTTTTATCCTAAAGTCTGCTCAATTTCAAACTTCCGCTCAAACATTTGCGCAATGTCCTCCACCGATGATTTCTGAAGTAGCATTTTTGGGGCGTAGTAATGTAGGCAAAAGCACATTGATTAATTTAATTTGCAATCAAAAAAATCTTGCTAAAAGCTCTTCTACGCCTGGAAAAACGCAATTAATCAATTTCTTTTTAACAGAATGGAAAGAAAAGATTGCTCAAGAAAGCTTGGACTCGGATACTTTAAAGGTTATGTTTGTAGATTTGCCCGGTTTTGGTTATGCCAAAGTTGCAAAAAGTCAGAAAGAATTGTGGAATCGCAATTTGGTAGAGTTCTTGCGCAAACGCGACAACATTCGGCTGTTTGTGCATTTGGTGGATAGTCGCCATCCTTATTTGGAGATTGATTTGAATCTTGTTGCTTTTATTTCGCAGTTTCTTAGGGCTGACCAACACTTAGTGCAGATTTTTACAAAATTTGATAAACTGAAGGCAAACGAGCAAAGTAAGCTTAAATCTACATTTCCCAAAGCCAAGTTTTCTAGCTCCCTAAAAAGACAGAATCAAAATGAAATTGTAGATTTTATTCTTGAAAATACATTAGGGAGAAAGGTTTTGGAGGAAGTATGATTATTACACGACCTGTTTTAAAAGATATTTCTATGATGCGTGAAATTGTGCGTCCAGAAGTGGAACGTGGCATAATTTTGGAAAGAAGCGCAGAAATTATGGCAAATATGATTCGTTCTTATCGTGTAGCTTGGGAGGAGGAATCCGTGTTAAAAAGCGTTCAAAAAACCCCTCAAGCCAAATTGAAATTAGAATCCACAAGCTTAAATACATTAAAAAACCCCATTATGTTGGGATTCTGTGCTTTGCATATCCATTCTTTGGAGTTGGCAGAAGTGCGCAGTTTGATTGTTGCGCCTTTTGCTCAAAGATTGGGCGTAGGAAGTGAGTTGATTTTAGATTGTGAGGTGGAGGGTAAGGCACTTGGGGTAAAGGAAATTTTAGTTTTGACTTATAGGCGGGCTTTATTTGAGAAATTGGGATTCCAAGAAGTGAGTAAAGAAAATATACCAAATCAAAAAATATGGGCGGATTGTATTTTATGCAAACATTTTCCACTATGCGAAGAAATAGCACTGATAAAAAAAATCTAAAAATCTTTTTTTTGATTTTTATCCTCGTCATTTATCTTTCTTTAACAGATATTTTTTATTTTTTGCCACCGCTTTTTGGCGTGATGTATGTGATAACTCAAGAAAAATACGAGGAGCATTCCTTTGGATTTTTTTATTTTTTAGTGCCATTTTTTTTGTATTTTGAGGCAAGTAAAGGATTGCCATTTTTTAGCGTGATTTTATTTATTGCAATGTCTTTTGAAATTTTATTGCCTAAATTTCGTAAATTTTTTGGATATAGCAAGGTTTTTATACCTCTATTTATCACTTATGCGTATCTTGGTTATTTTGCATTTTTAAAGATTTTTGGATATTTTTTAGACATAGATATGCCGCAAATTTCGTGGCTGGTTGGTTTGTATATTGCATGTGAAATCGTGTTAATATGGTTTATAATGTGGATTTTATGATGAATACGCGAATAACGATATTTTTTGTAATGTTTGTGCTTTTTTGGGTGGTATTATTAGTAAGAATTTTTGATTTAAGTATTTTAAATCAAAAATTCTTTCAAGAACAAGCCGAAAATAATATTTTGCGTGAGGAATACATTGTGCCTGTGCGTGGGCAGATTTTAGACCGATATGGAGAACCGCTTGCTACAAATAATGTGGGTTTTATGCTCTCCTTGCCTCCTCGTCTTTCTTTGCGTTCCAATTTGCCTTTGTTGGAAAAAGAAATAGAAAAGCTTTTGGTGTTTTTTCCACAATATTCTAAGGAAGAATTGATTAAAAATTATCGCCATAAGGATTCCCCTTATAATCACGATTATATTCCTGTGATTGAGTTTGCAGAGCATTTTTTCATTATGCAGCATTATGCGCAACTCGCCCAAAGTGAAATCTTGCGTATTATTCCTTTAGCGCGTAGATATTATCCCAATCTTACTTCTGCTTCGCATGTGATTGGGTATGTGAGCAAAGCAAACCAAAAGGATATTGAGAGGCAGCCTATCGCTAAATATACGGGAAATATTGGTAAAGAGGGATTGGAACGACAATATGATGCTTATTTGCAAGGAGAGATTGGAAAGCGAATCGTCAAGGTAACGGCACTCAATCAAGAAATGGAAATGGTTTCTTATAAAGAAGCAATTGAAAATCACGATTTAATCACAACATTGGACATTAGGATTCAACGCGCAATGGACGAGATTTTTGAGGATAAAAATGGTGCAGCAATCGTGATGAATGCGCAAAATGGCGAAATTTTGGCTGCGGGAAGTTATCCAGAATACAACTTAAACCATTTCGTTGGCGGAATCTCTTATGAGAATTGGAATCTCTTGCGTGATAGCCCTTATAAACCTTTAATTAATAAGTTTATTAATGGCTTATATCCACCCGGCTCTGTAATTAAAATGGGAATGGGATTGGCTCTTTTAGAATATGCAGGGATTAGCGAAACAACAGAGATTAAAACCCCAGCCTTTATAGAGCTTGGAGGCAGAAAATTTCGTGATTGGAAAAAAGAGGGGCACGGAAGTGCGGATTTGTATAAAGCTTTGAAACGAAGCGTAGATGTGTATTTTTATATTCTTTCTTTACGCACAGATTTTGAAAATATTGCCAAAGTGCTTCAAACAATGGGATTGGGAAAAAAAACAGGAGTGGATTTGCCCAATGAATTTACCGGAATCGTGCCAAGTCCAAGTCTCAAAAAAGCTCGTTTTAAACAAGATTGGTATTCAGGGGATAATGTTGTAAGTTCTATCGGGCAAGGGTTATTTTTGACTACTCCTTTGCAGATTGCAAATTATACCGCCCTCATTGCAAGCGGCAAGCTACCGATTCCTCATTTTGCCAAAAAGAAAATGGAAGAAGAGATGGTCTATTACCCTAGAGATGTCTTAAGCGATTTCCAAAAGAGCAAGTTAAATGTATTAAGAGAGGGAATGCGTCAAGTTTGTTCAGAAGCAGGTGGCACAGCAAATTTAGCTACAAGAGAATCCAAAGCCTATCTTGCTTGCAAAACAGGCACAGCGCAAGTGGTAGGTATCTCGCAAGCGGATAAGGATAGAATTAAAGAAAAAGATATGGATTATTTTCATCGCTCGCAAGCTTGGATTACCGGTTTTTTGCCAGCGGATAATCCAAGTTATGTTATTACCGTGATGGTAGAGCACGGAGGAAGCGGTAGTGGGTCGGGCGGTCCGGTCTTGGCAAAACTCTCCAATGTGTTGGTGGATTTGGGTTATGTGCAACCTCGCAAAGGCGTAAAAGCTCCCAAAGTTGTGAATCTTGCGGATTCTAACTTTGAAGCAGAGGCGGAGTAGGAAATGAAAAGTTTAAGCCAAGAACCCCAAGCAGAGTTTATAGAGTCTCTA
>NZ_CATKCB010000105.1:0-5459 GCF_949747025.1 Helicobacter sp. UBA3407
ACATTCTCACACCGATTACCTGCAGATATGGTAGTAGCAAACCCAAAACACAGAGCAATGACAGAAAAGATTTGGAAACTTCCAAACGGAACAATCAATCCACAACCGGGCGCACATTTTATGCAAATTATGCGGAATCTTGAAGATGGAAAAATCAAATGGGCGTGGGTGCATGTGAATAATCCTTGGCAAAATACTGCCAATGCAAACCATTGGATTAAGGCTGCTAGAGAAATGGATAACTTTATTGTTGTCTCTGACGCATATCCGGGCATTAGCGCAAAAGTTGCGGATTTGATTCTACCTGTGGCAATGATTTATGAAAAATGGGGTGCTTATGGAAATGCAGAGCGTAGAACCCAGCATTGGAAACAGCAAGTTCTTCCACAAGGCGAGGCAATGAGTGATACTTGGCAGATGATGGAATTTTCTAAACGATTTAAACTCAAAGAAGTTTGGGGTGAGAAAAAGATTAATGATAAATTGACACTTCCCAATGTGCTAGAGGCAGCAAAAGCAATGGGATATAATGAGGATTCCACACTTTATGATGTATTGTATGCAAATAAAGAGGCATTTACCTACAAAATAACAGATACAATGTTAAAAGGTACGATAAATTCTGAAGTCTTTGGAGATAAGCGCGAAGTGGTTGGAAGTAATGGAGAAGTGTTTAAGGGTTATGGATTCTTCGTGCAAAAGTATCTTTGGGAGGAATATCGTAAGTTTGGTGTAGGGCACGCACACGATTTAGCAGATTTTGATACTTATCATAGAGTGCGAGGATTGCGATGGCCTGTCGTAGATGGCAAGGAAACACAATGGCGGTTTAATGCAAAATATGATTATTATGCAAGAAAGGCAAACAATGGCGAATTTGCCTTTTATGGTGGCGCAGGTAAAGAGCTTCCACGTGGAGATTTAGTAACTCCAAAAACACAAGAGAAGTTTTCACTTAAAAACAAAGCAAAAATTTTCTTCCGTCCTTATATGGACCCACCAGAAATGCCAAGCAAAGAATATCCATTCTGGTTAAGCACAGGACGTGTGCTAGAGCATTGGCATAGTGGAACGATGACGATGCGTGTGCCAGAACTTTATCGTGCTGTGCCTGAAGCATTGTGTTATATGAATCCAGAAGATGGTAAAAAGCTTGGTGTGCAACAAAATGACGCGGTTTGGATAGAATCAAGACGCGGTAGAGTAAAAGCGCATGTGGATATGCGCGGACGCAATCGCCCACCGATGGGACTTGTTTATGTTCCTTGGTTTGACGAAAAAGTCTATATTAACAAAGTCTGTTTAGATGCAACTTGTCCGATTTCTAAGCAAACAGATTTCAAAAAATGTGCGGTAAAAGTGTATAAGGCATAAAATGCAGCAAAATACCAATCGGCGTAAATTTCTACTAAGTGGCGCACAAGCGGTTGCGCTTATAGGGCTTGGTGGTTTGGTTTGGGGAGCGTTTTTGCAAGAAAGCAGGGCAAATCCTCTTATCTTGAGACCGCCGGGTGCTTTGAATGAAAAGGAATTTTTAAAGACTTGCATTAAATGTGGTTTATGTGTAAAGGCTTGTCCTTTTGACACCTTAAAGCTTGCAGACGCAGGAAGCGGGAAGCCCATAGGCACACCTTATTTTGAACCACGCAAGATTCCGTGCGAAATGTGTGAGGATATTCCTTGTGTGCCGATTTGTCCAACAGACGCATTGGATTCCAAATTGGTTTCTAATGAAAAAGGACTTGCAATCAATCTTGCTAAAATGGGTGTTGCGATTGTGGATAAGGAGCATTGTGTCGCATATTGGGGCATTCAGTGCGACGCTTGTTATCGCGCCTGTCCGCTTTTGGGTGAAGCCATTAAACTAGAACTTAAACGTAACGAACGCACAGGAAAGCATTCTTATCTTTTGCCTGTGGTGGAAAGTGAGGTTTGCACGGGTTGTGGCAAATGCGAAAAGGCTTGTATCACAGAAAAGGCTGCAATTATTGTCCTGCCACGTGAAATAGCACTTGGTAAAGTAGGGACAAACTATATTAAAGGTTGGGAAGCAGAAGATGAAATGCGTTTGCAAGAAGCAAAAGAAAGAATCCCTAAACGCGATTCTAGCTCTAAAGTGCAAGATTATTTGAATAACGGAGATTTGTAATGCAAAAATATCGTTATTTATTCTTGCGTAGAATCGTGCAAATAGGACTATTAGCCTTGTATGTATTAGGAAATTATACAAGCTTTAAGATTCTGCAAGGTAATCTTAGCTCCTCACTTGTTTTTGGAGTGATTCCATTAAGCGACCCTTATGCGATTTTGCAGTTATTTTTTGCAGGTTCAATCGTTGGGGCAAACGCACTGCTTGGTGCTTTGTTGATTTTATTGCTTTATGGTTTGTTTTTAGGAAGAGCTTATTGCTCTTTTGTCTGCCCAATGAATCTTATAACAGACTTTGCCTCTTTTTTAAGACGGGCTTTTGGTTTGGATACATTGGGAAATCTTGTTTATTTGAAAAATTCTTTGCGTTATGTGTTTTTGGCTCTTAGTCTATTGCTCTCTTTAATTTTTGGAGTCGCAGCATTTGAAGTGATTAGCCCGATTTCTATGCTTCATCGCGGGATTATTTTTGGGCTTGGAGTTGGATTTTTTGCTGTTTTGGTAGTGTTTTTATTGGATTTATTTGTAACAAAACACGCATTTTGTGGGCATATTTGTCCTTTGGGTGCATTTTATTCACTTATTAGTTCCTTTGCGATTTTAAAAGTCAAATATGATTTGCAGGCTTGCACACATTGTATGGAGTGTAAAAAAATCTGTCCAGAAAAGCAGGTGTTAGGAATCATTGGAAAGGAAAGTGGTGTGATAAAAAGTGGTGAATGCACGCGTTGCGGACGTTGTATTGAAGTTTGTGGAGATAATGCCTTAGTGTTTAATCTCTTAGATTTTAAAAAGGAGAAAAAATGAATTTTAACAAAACAATAATGGTTGTGAGTGTGGCATTGGCTGGATTCATATTTTTAGGTTGTCAAGGCGGTTATAGTGAGAATGAAATAGGCTTGCGTAAAAGCACTTTACTTAATGAAAATGTGAAAGTGAGCGCATTTGACTATAATGGTAAGGCAGCGGGAGAATCTGTATTGATTGATAGAGCATTTGAAAATGCGCCTCCTATGATTTCGCATTCTGTGGAAGATATGTTGCCTATTACAAAAGAAAACAATTCTTGCACAAGTTGTCATTTGCCTGAAGTTGCAGAAGCAGTTAAAGCGACACCTATGCCTAAATCGCATTTTTATGATTTTCGTAAAAAGAAAGATTTAAAAGAGCAAATGGACGAAACGCGTTTTAATTGCGTGATTTGCCATACTACACAAGTCAATGCTGCGCCATTGGTTGTCAATAAGTTTGAACCTGATTTTCGTCAAGAAAATGGTAGCACGAAATCCAATCTGATTGATATTGTGAATGAGGGTGTGAATTAATGCGGAATCGTAGGGATCTTTTCACGGTTTTGCTAAAGCCAAAATCAGAGGGCTTTGCGCCCTTGCCGCCCTATAATTCCAATCGCTTTCTTTTTTCTAAATTTTGTGGGCAATGTATTGTGGAATCTTTGCAAGTGCCTTGTGTGAAGGTATGCGAGGAAATTTATAACAAAGAAAGCAGAAGTGGAATCTTAAAAATATCACATAATGCAGTTTATATAGATTTTGAAACAAGTGGTTGTAAGCTTTGTGGAGAATGTGCAAAGGCTTGTCCAAAGGGTGTGCTAGAGGAGCAACTCGCAAAAGAACAGAATCCCCATTGGAATTTTGTCCTCAAGATTGATGAACTAACTTGTTTGGCTTACCATAAAACCCTATGCTGCACCTGCAAAGATATTTGTTATAGTGTGCTAGGAAAGAATCAAGCGATTACTTTTAGTGGGTTGTTTTATCCTGCGATTCAAAAGCATTGTATCGGTTGTGGGGAATGTATCGGGGCTTGTCCTGCACGAGCGATAATATTAGAATCTTGTGAAAATTAAAGGAAAGTAAATGCGAATTTATCTTAAAAAAATTATGGTAATCCTATGTATTCTATGGGTATCGCCTTTGGTGATTTATTCAGAGGAATCCAATATCACAAAAGAAGGAACTTCTCAACCTTTAAAAAAGATTGTTTTAGAAAATAATATTGTTGTTACGCATCTCATCAAAGATTCTTTGTTGATTGGAACGGATTTTGGAGAGGTTTTGGAGCTAAAGTTATATGAAACATCGCCAAAATTGCTTGCGAAGCTTCCTGATATTACGAGTTTCTATGCAGAATCTTATGCACCTAAAGTTTATAGCGTGGATAGGCTTGGAGAGCAAGTTTTAATCCATAGTGAGGGGAATTTTGGCACAAAGAATCTTTTTGTATTTTCTAAGGGGCATTTGGAGATGTTACCCAATATGGAATCTTTAAATATTAAAAAAGCAGCTTTTGTAGATGAAAAGCGAATTTTTTTAGGACTCGCGAGCAATGAGATTGTGTTGTATGATATAAAGCAAAAACAGATTCTTTACCGCAAGCAGCTCTCTGAAGCTTCTTTTTCGGATTTTGCATTAGAGATTCCGAGTAATCGCTATGTGGTAGCGTGCGAATCAGGGATTTTGTATTTTGGAGTAATGGATAGTGGGGAGGTAATAGCAGAACTTGAGGGTGAAAATAAGGATAATGTATATCAAGTCAAACTTGCTAAAGTAGGAGATATAATGACTTTTATCACCGCAGGGCAAGATAGAAAAGTGGGTGTGTATCAGCTGAATTTGCAGACAAATAAAGTGGAATCTTATGGGATTGGTGCAAATTTTTTGGTGTATAGTGTGGGAATGAGTGCGGATTCCACATTGGGGGCTTATATGCAAAATGAACAAAGCGAAATTAATGTTTTTCGCATTTCAGATAAACAAGAAATAATGCATTTAAGCGGACATACGAGTTTATTGAATAATATTATTTTTACAGATTATCATCTTATTAGCAGTGAAGATGGGAAAAATATCTTAATTTGGAATCTTAAGGAGTAAAAATGCAGGCATTGCAAGAGGATTTTAATGTGTCTAGTCTCGTTGTGCTATGCGCACAGAAGGACATAGAGTCGCTTTGGGGAAAAATCAATGCAATCAAGGGCGCAGAGTGCCATTACAAAGACGAAAGTGGCAAAATCATCGTAACTTTGGAATCTCAAAGCATTGAGGAGGAAATCAAGCTTCTAAAACAGATTGAAAGATTAAAGGGTGTGTTGTCTGCACAAATGATTTATGCTTATCATAGTACGGAATTGGAGACATTAAGAGAGGAGATACAAAAGCAAGATAGAATCCCAAAAGTGCTTCGGGACGAACAAACAAGCGCAAATGAAATCACTTATAGTGGAGATGTGCAAGGTGCGTTGGACGAAATCTTAAAGATACAATAGTAAAGAGATTCTTAAGTTAGAGCCT
>NZ_CATKCB010000106.1:0-2549 GCF_949747025.1 Helicobacter sp. UBA3407
CAAAGAAGCTACCTCTTTTTAAGCTAAAATTTTGTTAAGGTTTTATATAATCCTATCCTTTAAATTGCCGGGGTGGTGAAATTGGTAGACGCGCCAGACTCAAAATCTGGTGGGGGCAACCCCGTGTCGGTTCGATTCCGACCCTCGGCACCATTGATTTTTTCTTTCAAAACAAATTTCCAAATTAAATTTTAATCCAATCTTTCCAAAAAGGAATTCCAAATGATGTCATTAGTTATTAAAAAATTTAAAGAATTAACATTAGAGGAATTGTATGAGATTCTTAAAGTGCGCGTGGGAGTTTTTGTGGTGGAGCAAAAATGCGCATATCAAGAAATTGATGAGAAAGATAAACAAAGTTTGCATTTGTATTTTAGGGATTCAAAGGGCATTCAAGCCTATTTGCGCGTATTGCCAGCGGGTTTATCTTACAAAGAAGTTTCAATCGGTAGGGTGATAACATTAAAGAGAGGTTGTGGGCTAGGTGGAGAGATTTTAAAAGAAGGCATTAAAGTAGCACAAGAGAGATTCCAAGCAAATACAATAAGGATTGGGGCGCAAGTTTATGCAAAGGGATTCTATGAAAAATTCGGCTTCAAACAAGTTTCAAAAGAATATATAGAAGATGGAATCGCACATATCCAAATGCTATTGCAACGATAAAATTCACTCAAGGCGTTAGTTTAAAATCAGGAGAGGCATTGCTAGAGTGAAAGATTGTCGTGCCATAATTTTTTGCAAAGTATAACATTAAAAGTCGTTGCAAGGTGGGTTCAATGCTAGGAACAAACCACGCATTATTGCTAAGGGCGATGAGATATTTGGGAAAATCTTGATAAAATTCTTCGCGTGTGGCTTCATAACAAATTGCAATTTGGAATCGCATACCTTTAATAAGAGCGGAATTTGGAGCTTGGAATTCTGTAAAGTTAAAATCGCTTGCTCCTTGAAAAAAGGTTTGA
Source organism: Helicobacter sp. UBA3407 (assembly GCF_949747025.1). Classification (NCBI taxonomy): domain Bacteria; kingdom Pseudomonadati; phylum Campylobacterota; class Epsilonproteobacteria; order Campylobacterales; family Helicobacteraceae; genus Helicobacter; species Helicobacter sp. UBA3407. Next base: position 963 of record NZ_CATKCB010000106.1, read on the forward strand.
TTTATCCATTTTGCAAAAAAGCGAGGTAATGGAATCTGCTCGCCAAATGGAACTAAAATTTGCTTATGCAGCACTCTCATCTCTCCATTTTGAAACAAATAAGCACTATTGAAAATGCGGTTATTTTCCTGATAAACTGCACCTGTGAGAATCGCAATTTCTTGACTTGTAGCTTTTAAGGATTCAATCAAGTGAGGTTGGAGGTTGAGCGCAAAAGGAAAGGCGGTTTCGGGCAAGATAATCAAGTCATAGTTTTGCGCTTTAGCTTGTGCGATTTGCTGCAAGTTTTGTTCAATAATGAAGTTGAGATATTTGGAATCCCAGCGGATATTTTGCGGAATATTAAGGCTTAAGGTTTTGATTTTGAGCTTTGAATCTTGTTGGGATTTTGTCTTTACATCAAAGTTAGAATGAGAAAAAGCTAGCAACAAGCAAAATCCTGCAAGCCAAAGCACACTTGTTTTGTAGAGTTGTCTTGTGAGACTTAAGCTAAAAATCAAGACCCCAATCAAAAGCAAAAAAAGCGTGAATTTGGAGGGAAAAAAGTAGCTTTTAGTCAGCATAGATTCTAAAATAAACCAATTAAATCCAAAAGGATGCACAAAAGACGAAAGCGTGAGTGTAACGATGCGATAAATAGGATTTTGAAAAAAGCAAAAAAGATAAAAAAGCCCACCATAACACAAGGCAAATACAGCCCAAAGAAGCGGAATAAAAGAAGTTAAATCATAGAATTTAAAGCTAAAACCAACCCAATAAAACCACAAGATTCCAATCAGTGCTCCACAAATTAACGCTCCAAAACGGGAGAGTTTAAAATAAAGAAAGATTCCAGCTAGAGCGCAAAGTGTTGAGAAAATGGGTAGATTGAATCTTTCTAAAAAATGCTCTAAATAAATAAAAGCACTAAAGAATAGTGCGCATAAAACACCGAGTAAAAATACTTGCAGTTTATTTTGTGGAATCGTGGTGCTTAAAAATAATGTTTTTAAGAAATTTTTGGAATTGATATTTTGCTGCTTGCGTGATTGTGCAAGCATCTGATGTTTTTTTGAATTTTTGCTAGAGTGTTTCTGCTTTGTTGAAAGTTTTAATTGGAGTTTCAAGCAAAATTTCCAAAACTAAGTGAGACTTCCAATTCCATTTTACGCAAATGCGCGATGACCTTTTGTAGCTCATCAATATCTTTTGCCTTGACGCGAATCTCATTTCCTAAAATTTGCGTGCTGACTTTGAATTTTTCATTTTTAATTGCTGCGTTAATTATCTTTGTGCTTTTATCGTCTAGTACATCGTTGAGCTGATAAGTTACTTTTGTGTTACTGCCACTCGCGGATTCTGTGTTTTTTTCTTTTAAGACTTTCAAAGAGAGGTTGCGCTTAATGAGTTTAGAATCCAAAATGTCTTTGATTGTCTTTGCTTTGTTGGTGCTTGTGGCTAGAACAATTAAAGTTTTGTCTTTTTCGTTGAAATTTAATTCTTTTGCTTTGTCCTCTTTGAAATCAAAGCGGTTTTCAATCTCTTTCTTTGCCTGTTCTAGAGCGTTTTTAAACTCTTGAATCTCTATTTTTGCTGAAATATCAAAGC
>NZ_CATKCB010000107.1:0-14139 GCF_949747025.1 Helicobacter sp. UBA3407
AGTGTGCCGCACGTTTTTGTGCATAATCTCGTGCAATATTGTCATTTTCTACCGCAAGGAGGATAGAGCCAGCAGGTGGCACTTCATTTAAGCCCGTGATTACTCCCACGCCTGAAGGAGGAATGCTGTGAATGGATTTGCCCAAATCATCACTAATAGCTCGAACGCGCCCAAAAGCAGTGTCAGCGATAATACTATCCCCTATATGCAAAGTTCCATTTTGGACAATCAATGTGGCAACAGGTCCTTTGCCTTTTTCAAGGCTACTTTCAATCACAACTGCACGCGCAGATTTGTTAGGATTGGCTTTAAGTTCTAAAATTTCTGCTTGTAATAAAATCGTTTCTAGCAAGTCATCAATTCCTTCTCCACTTTTAGCGGAAATATGGACAAACTCATAATTTCCTCCCCATTCTAGCGGAGTAAAACCGAGTTCCGCAGCTTCTGCTTTGAGCTTGTCTGGGTTTGCTTCTGGTTTATCAATTTTATTTACTGCAATGATAATAGGAGCATTGGCAGCTTTAGCGTGGTTTAAGGCTTCAATTGTTTGGGGTTTCACACCGTCGTCTGCGGCAATTACAATGATTGCAATATCAGTTGCCTGCGCCCCTCTTGCACGCATTTCACTGAATGCTTCGTGTCCGGGAGTATCAATAAAAGTGATTTGTTTGCCATTTTTGTTAATCGTATAAGCACCAATATGCTGTGTGATTCCGCCCGCTTCTCCGTGGGCTATTTTGGTATTTCTGATGTAATCTAACAAGGAAGTTTTGCCGTGATCAACATGCCCCATAATTGTAACAACTGGCGCACGCGTAATCAAGTCTTTTTCATTGTCATTGTTCTCTTCTAGTTGTGTGTAATCTAGCTCTTCTGCATTGTTGATTAATTCTATTTGGATTCCAAACTCTTCAGCTAGAATCTCAATTGCATCTTTTTCTAAAAAGTCATTTTTGGTTACCATCATTCCAAGACCAAAAAGCACTTTGATGACTTCACTTGTGCTTCTACCAACTTTTTCAGCAAATTCATAGGCGCGAATTTCCTCTGGAATCTTTACAATACCGCTAATTGTTTCTTGTGTTTTTTGCGCTTTGGGAGCTTTTTTGCGACTAGACCTTCGTGTGCTACCTTGCTCCATAAAGGGATTATGTCTTTGAATCTTAATGCGCTCGGTTGTGGCTTTGCGTTCATTATCTTCTTCTTCCATATTGCGTTCATCTTGCACGCTTAAGTCAAACAAAATAATATCTTCTTCGTCATCGTCGTGGGAGCTATAAAATTCTCTATTGTCTAGTAAATCTATTTTTTGTTGTCCCAAATTTTTGCTTGTATGCACACTTGGTTTGTCTTTTTTCTTTTTTTTGTCTTTGTTGCGTCCCTGATTGTCCTCTAGGTTGCCAAGCAAATCTTGCAAGGAGCGTGGAGATTCTTTGTAGGATTCTAGTTTTGGTGTTTCTTCTTGACTTTCGCGCACATCGCGTTTTTTGATGATTCTTAATCCGGTGCGTTTAATGGCAGGATTTTCTTGAGAGATTTGCGGAGGAAGTTTGCTTTCGCTTGCGTTGGATTCTGTGGGTTTGGCTTCTTCTATTTCTTGGAAAGATTCCTCGGCTGGCACTTCTAAAATATCTTGAAATTCCTGAATAACTTTTTGAACATCTTCTTGGATTTGTAAGTCTGATTCTAGTGCTTTAGCGGAATCTTTTTTAGCTTTTGGTGTGTCTGTTTTGGAATCTTTTTGCGTTTTAGAGGTTTTGCCTATTGTTTTGGTTGCCGTAGCTTTTGGTTTTTCTTGGTTTTTCTTCTGTGTTTTGCTTTTTGTCTCTTCGGTAGATTTTTTGGTTTTTGCAGTTTTTTTGCTTTCTTTAGAATCTTTCGCTTGAGATTGCGCAACAGGATTTACACCAGATAAAATATAATTATATAATATATCCGCTTGCTCGGTTGTAACGCTACTAGAAGCAGTTTTGGATTCAAAACCTAACTCTTGGGCTTTTTGTAAAACTTCTTTGCTTGTTTTGCTTAGTTCTTTAGCAATCTCACTAATACGGATTTTATCCATACAGAAAAATCTCCTTTAATGCAAACTTAATATTTTCTTTGTGTTTTTTATCCAATTTACAAATCTTTGCGATAGAATCACTTGCTTTGGGTGTTTCTTTGCAACTAGAGCAGAGATAGAAGCTTCTACCTGCACCTTGATGGCATTTCAACACAGAATCTTTGTATTGCAAACGGATTAATTGTGCTTGTGGAAAGCGATTCCGACATACGATACACATTCTAATTGGATTAGACATAAAGCTCTAATTATAACAAGCTAAAGCTTAAATTCATCATCAAAGACGACGCCAAAATTATCAAAATTTAATATCAAGATTTTGAGTTTTGGAAATTTTTGGCTTAAGATTTTATGCAATCGCACACTATCGTCTTTGTAACATAAATTAAAAAAAGTTGAACCACTGCCAGAGAGTGTGCTCATTAATGCACCAGAGGAGAGGGCGCATTTTTGCACTTCAAAAAGCAATGGAATCTGTTTCATACGATAATATTGATGGAATCTATCCATACTTGCTTCGCGCAATAATTCAAAATGTTGCGTGATAAAAGCACCTGCCAACACACTTGCGTGAGAAAGATTAAACACAGCATCTTTTTGGCTATATTTTTTGGGTAAAGTTTGCCGTGAGAGGTGGGTTGAAATGGATTGATTTGGAATCACTACAACCGCTTGAATGGAATCGGGCAAAGGCGAATGGATAAAACGCACTTCATTTTTACGTTGCGTGAGCATACAGACATTAAATCCTCCTATACAAGCAGGAGTAATATTGTCGGGGTGGGATTCGTAATTAAGTGCGAGATTTAGAATTTCTTGCTTTTGGAACGGAATCCCAGCGACTTTAAAAGCCGCACTAATTGCTCCGATAATAACTGCTGAACTACTCCCCAAACCGCGCGAAATAGGTATTGAATTGTCAAAAGTAAATTTAAAATGCAGAGTTTTGCCTGTTAGCTTTTTAAGTTGCTCGTTAAAGATTCTAACAAACACATTATCTATGCGTAATTTAGGATTTTTTGCGCCTTCTCCATGGATTTGAATGGAGGTGAATTTGGAGGGTTTGAGGCTAAAATGATTATAAAGATTTAAGGCGAGTCCTAAACTATCAAAGCCCGGTCCTAAGTTTGCACTCGTTGCAGGCACGCGAAATTCCATTCTTTTCCCTTAATTTAAGTTGGCAAATTTCAGTGTAAATTCTACTTCACCCTTACCAATGCGTAATTCTTTGGCGATAGAATCCACGCTCCAGCCATCTTTGAACATTGAAATAATCCTCCCCTCATCAATATTTGTAGGATTGCTTGGAGTATAAACAAATTCTTTCAATCTTTCCTCTAAATGAAAGATTTTGTTTTCTAAATCCCCTAAATCACGAAGATTGTTTTTGCAGTCATTCCATTGTGTTTTGAGGGATTCCATTTCCACTTTGATGGGCATTATTTGTGTGTGTAAATTGGAATCTAACAGATTTTTCATTTCCAAGCGCATGTCTTGATAGATTTGTGCTTTGATATGGGTTTTGAAATGCTCCAATTCATTTTCTTGCTCTTTGATTCTTTTCTGCAAGCGATAAACTTCTTTGTTAAGCTCCTCAATGGATTTTTCATAACGACGCGCGCGCTTGGCGTTTTCACCCTCTTTGAGATATAAATACACAATGAGTAAAATAAAAACGATGGCGATTCCGATTCCACCCCAAAGTAATAAATTTGCATCATTGAACATTATTTGCCTTTTTGTTGAGTTTTAAGTGAGCGAATCAGCGCACGCTCTTTTCCTGCTACATAGCCGTCCCATTCAATCTCATCTCTTGCGTGGATTTGTTCAATCCAAGCAAGCTCTGAATGATAAATAAAATATACAGGCACGATACGCGTTGGAAAAGTTGGAAGCTCTATTCTACCATAATAAAGTGTATTTTCTAAAAGATTCGTATCCAAAAGCGCAAAGCAACTATGCCCGATTGTGCTAATGGTTGCTTTGTTTTCTAGCGGAACATAGGCTTTTGTATTTCCCTCTATGCGAGATTCTAGTGATTCTATCTTGCGGTAAATTTCTACTAAAAGCTCCAAAATCACGGCATTTTCGCCCTCTAAATTTCCTTTCTTTGCACGCATAAGGCGCAACCATTCTCCAATAGGATCTTCGTCGCTTTGTGTGAGTTTATTAAATTCTAGTGCATAGGATTCTGCATTAGTATGTACTTGGTCAAATTCTATTTTTAAGGCTGTGTGAATCAGGCGACTTTTAACGAAATTTTCCATTATTTAAAGCCCAGCCATTAAGTCTAAAATGCAAAATCCTAAAAGCGCAATTCCGAGATAGGCATTAACTGTGAAAAATGCGCGCGGGATATGATGAAAATTTTTAGAAACTAAATATTGTTCAAAAAAGAGCGCAAGGATTGAGATTCCAAGTCCAATCCACATCCATAAGCCAAGATTTGCTTCAAAAATGAATAATCCCCAAAAAACAAGCGTGAGCAAGTGAAAAAGCCTTGAAAGCCATAGGGTTTTGGTAACACCAAAGACACTAGGAATAGAATGCAGACCCTCTTTTTTGTCGTGCTCAATGTCTTGCAAGGCATAGAGTAAGTCAAATCCGGCGACCCAAAAAAGCACCCCAATACATAGATAAATGCTCCATAATGGAATCTCGCCGCTTGCTGCAATCGCCCCTGCAATAGGAGCTAACCCCAAAGAAAGCCCTAGCACAATATGCGCTAAGCTAGAGAAACGTTTAAACAGCGAATAACTTGCAAGAATCGCAAGAATAGGGATAGAAAGATAAAAACACAAAGCATTAATAAAATAGCTAATGCAAACAAAAATGACTGCATTAACAAAGATAAAGAATAAAATTGCATTGGGCGCAATTCTGCCATCTACGCTTGGGCGGTTTTGAGTGCGCGGATTTGTGCTATCAAACTTGCGGTCTGCATAGCGATTGAATGCCATAGCAAAATTGCGCGCACTAATGGTCGCAATCACACCAAAAATAAATAATTTCCAGCCAAACCAGCCCTTTGCACTAGTTAGTAAGGCAATAAACATAAAAGGCATAGAAAAAAAACTATGCTGAAGCATTACCAATTCGCTTAAATCTTTTAGTTTCTGTTGGATTTGCATAATTTATCTTACACCCAAAGAAATAATTTTCTTAAATCCATCACTAACAGATAAATCCGAAATTTGGACTTGCGTTTTGGGAAGTTTTAGGAGAAAACCTGAAGTGGGATTGGGAGTTGTAGGAACAAAAATCCAAAAACTTTCCCCTTCCTCTTTGGTGATGAACCCTATCAATTCCATTTCTCCAATATGGATAGAAGCAACGCCCAAATATCCCTCTTCATTTTTACCCAAAAAGATTTTTAAAACCTCTTTGATTCCAGAATAAACGCCTTTGACAAGTGGAATCTTGGTAATTAGCATTTCTGTAATTTTGATAAACAAAACTTCTTTGTTTTTTTCTACTAAAAGTCCAATATAATAGAGCAGAGCAAGGCTCAAGAAACAAATGAGGAGGGTTACAAAAAGATTCGCGTTTGTGATTCCAAAGATAGAGTAAAAAATTTTGGCACAAAATTCATAAACGAAAGAAAAAATCCAAAAAAGTAACAAAAAGGGGAGAATCGCAAAGAGACCCTTGCCGATTTTGGAGAGGATAGGATTCACAATCTAAGCCTTAAAATTTAAATAATCTTTGCATTTTAGCTTAAATTCCATAAAAATACAAATAGATTCCATAGCTATAATAGACTAAATTAATGGTTAAAAGAATCCAAAAAGCGTGGTAGTAAAAAATAGCTAAAAGACTAAGTGCATTACACAAAATAAACGCAATGAGGTTTGGTTGCAATGTGATAGTATGTGTCTTGAAGCCTACCCAAGCAAGCAAAAGAGAATCCAAAAACCCACCAAAGCCAAATAGATGAAGCAATAACTCTAAAGGATAATAGAAAATAAAAAGTGGCGTAAGCAAAAGCGAAAAAAGAGACAGGGGTGAAAAATAAGGAAAGAAATAATAAACCACGATTCCCATTAGAAAAAAGGTTGAAGCGTTTAAGGCGAGGCTATATAGAATCTTGCCTTTGGTATTTTGTGGAATCTTAAAGTATTTGAAAAATAAGGAAATATATAAAACACCCAAACTAGAAAAATAAAATCCAATAGAAAAAATAAGCTGCGGAAAAAAGGCAACCAAAACAAAAATGCACCACAAGAGAGACTCCATGCGCAAGACATTAAAGCCACGCCAAAGTAGAAAAAATGCTACACAACTCATCGCCAAAGCGCGCAAATAAGAGGGAGATTGTGTGAGTAAAAAATAATAGGCAATCAGTCCCAAAACAACAAGGAATCCCAAATCAAAAAGAATATTGCGATAAGGGAAAAATCGTTGATGTAAGGGCTTATAAAAGAATCCTAAAATTAGAAATCCAATTGCACTTAAGATTCCTGTATGGAATCCAGAAATGGCGAAAATATGTGAGATTCCATAGCTTTGGGCTAAAGTTCTCCACTCCTGCGGTAAGCTATCAGACAGAAAGAGTGTCAAGTAATATTCGCCCATAAGCTTTGTTGCGTGTTGGTTTAGAATTGCCTCTCTTAAGGGCTTCCTAAAATCCTCAAAAGGAAGTAAGATGAGGTTAAAGCTCGGCGCATAGAATCCGCGCAAAAATTCCCAAAAAGAAACTTTATCTAAGATAACGCGTAAGCTCAAGAAACGATACTTCAAATCCCGCAAATCCTCTCGTGATGTGGTGTAAAAAGTGCCAAAATTGCTTTTGAGCTTGAGTACAAAATAGGTTTTGTTTTGTTTGCTTTTGGTGTATTGCAAAAGAACTTGTGCAGTAATTTGAGGATTGTTTTGAGACTTTAAAATATGGAATTGATAGAATTTAAAACCAAGCGTGAGACACAGAATAAGGCACAAAAAAACAAAGAAAATCAAACGCTCTTTGAGAGTAAAAAACAAAGGCGGTGAGAGATTATGCATAGATTGCCTTTGCTGTGGATTGCTAGAATCGCATTGGATTACGATTCTAGCTTGTCAGGTAAGATAAAGTTGTGAGAAAGCATTAAGAATGGATTAAAATTTCCAAATTAGCACATCTACATGTGCATTTTGTAGCACATCTAAGGCAAAAAAGCTAATTTTTCCACTTGTTGGCAATGCAATGAGTGAGACATTTTTGGATTCTGCTACGCTCAAAAGACGGGTATAAGAAAGAATACCACTATCAAGCACCATTTCATTTTTGCCAGAGAAATTTTCCAAAAACTTCTTGGAGTATTTTCTCGCTTCTTCTTCTGCGCTTTTATTGAATTTAGAGATTTGCTCTTCATCTGCGCCATAACGTCCTAAACGCAATTCAAATGGGCGAGAAATCATATGGTAAAAGACTAAATTTGCTTCTGGGAAAAATTTTCTTGTTGTTTTGGCAAGCTTAAGAGAATTATCCGAAAAATCAGTTGGTGAGAAAATATTAACATAATCTGGAAGCGCCTCATTTTTGGTTACAAGCACGGGAATTTCAGATTTTCTGATGATTTTTTTTGTTACTGAACCTAGTAAAACTTCTGTTAAATATTGTGTTTCACCTGTTGCTCCTACAAGCAGTAAGCGACATTCGCGCTCTTTTGCGTGTTTGTTGATTTCTTGGTGGATTGTGCCAACATAGCAAAATTGTGAGATTTCTACTTCTGGTGTGGGAAAATTATCTGCAATAAATTTTGCAAGTGCTTCCTTGCCTACCTTCTTGTCTTTTTTGGGGTCGTGGAAAATGGAATACTCTACAACATGCACAACATCTAGCGTATATTTTTGCTTTTTAGCTAAAAACATAGCTTTTGTAAGTGCTGTCAAACTACTTTGTGAAAAATCGGTTGCTACGACAATTCTATTTTTCATAATACAAGCCTTTTTATAGATATTCTTAAGATTATACCCAAATTATCATTTAAAAATAGTTTAAATTTTTGCTTATTTAAAGCAAGAGGTAGCACAAAAACGGAACAGAAACGAAAGAAAAGAGGATTCCAAAAGCAATGGAGCTAACTGCAAGATTGGAATCTAGTTTCGCCTTGATAATCATTGCTCCAGCAAGTGCCATTGTCGGCATAGAGGATTCCAAAATTGCAAGAATGCTATTTGGACCAAATTCTACATTGAGAAGTTTTAAGATTCCAATAAATAATAAAGGTGTAACGAGTGTTTTGCATAAAATTACAATCGTTGCGCTTTTGTAAGCACTCTTGATTGCGCCAAATCCAAGTCCAAGTCCGATAGCAAAGAGTGCAACCGCGGTAGTTGCACCACCTAATGCGCGAATGGGACCAAAGATAAAATCTGGTAGCTCAACAAATTTGCACAAAAATCCTAATGTCAGCGCGATAAAGGGAGGAAAAATCAAAATGCGTTTGATATTTTGTAAAAAACTAATGGGCTGATTTCCTCCAAGAGATAAAATAAAGGGTGCAAGAAGTGAAAAGGGCAGAGCTGTGGCCAAAGCATCATAAAATACGACTTTGCCAATGAAACTTGTGTCATAAATCCCTACAACAATAGGAATCCCGATAAAAAGTGTGTTTCCAAAAGACGAGAGTAAGAACATACTAATGATTGTTGCGCGTGAAAATCGAAAAAAATAGCCAATCACCATTGCAATGAATCCCCCAAGTAAGCTGCAAGTAAGTCCTGTTAAGATTAGCAGAGTTAAAGTCCAATCAAGATTTAAATGATAAATTCCATCAAAGATAAGACAGGGAATTGTAAAGGTGATTGCAAAATCCAAAAGAGTGCGGGATTGCTTTTGTTTTAAGACTCCAACAAGTTTTGCAATATAGCCACCCATAAGTAAAACAAAAATAGTAAAAAGTGGATTGAAAATAAACATTTAGAATCCTTATTTAAGAGTGATATTCGTGAAAAATAGAATTATAGCGTCAAAATCTCAAACAAAAGTTGAAGTTTTGGATATAATCTCTTGTGATTTATGCGACAAAAAAGTGATTTTTTATTCTTTTTAGTTTAAGGAAATGCAGTGCAACAAATTATTTATTTAGCAGGTGGTTGTTTTTGGGGTGTGCAGGGCTATTTTGATAGATTAAATGGCGCAGTAGAATCGCAAGTGGGTTATGCAAATTCTGAAGTAGAATTTCCAACTTATGAGCAAGTTTGTAGTGGCACGACAGGTGCTGTGGAGGCTATAAGATTTGTATTTGATGAAGTAAAATTGACTTTAGAAGAAGTTTTGGCGCGATTTTTTAGTATTATTGACCCTTTTGCATTGAATTATCAAGGCAATGATGTTGGCACGCAATACCGAAGTGGCATTTATGCGCAAGATTCTCAAATGTTAGAAAGAATTCAACAATTTGTAGAATCTTATCAACAAAAATTACCAAACAAGATTGTTACAGAGATTGGAGTTTTAAAAAATTTCTATCCCGCAGAATCTTACCATCAAAAATATCTTGCCAAAAATCCTTATGGCTATTGTCATATTGATTTAAGTGCTGCACTGCACCCTTTGTAATTTAAGATTTGCAATGACTCTTAACAACTTCAAAAATTATTAAGAGTTTATTTGCAGACTTTTTTAAGGGCTTTGCGAAGTTTTTTTACCTGTTTTCTAGGAATAATAACTTCCCATTGTGCTGGAGAATCACTAGTATCCTCTAATTCAACCATAATAGAGACTGCTTGATGTTTTTTGTCCTTTTTGCTAGGGACATCAAAAGACGAAACAATGATATTTCCATTTTTTGCCAAGTCTCCTCGCAATGGAATCGTATAAGTTACTTTTTTGATTCTTTGCTTCATTTAAGCTACTTCTTTGGAGTTTTTGTTTCTTTTGTTGTCTCTACTTTTGTCTTTTTATCTTTTTTTACTTCTTTTGCTTTAGCTTCTTTTTTCTTTGCGTCTTTACATTTTTTACGTGCTTTTTTTGCTCCTTTTAAAGCTTTGCAAGATTCTTTAATCTGTGTTAAGGGGATATGAACTTTCCAGCTTTCTTTTCCTCCACCCAATGAAGCACAGATGCTTACAACTGCTTTGCTGCCTTCTCCATATGGCTTTTCAATTACTGCAAACTCAAGAGTTCCACCTTCGCTATCTTCCAAAGGAATTGTTTTATAAATCACCGCTTCTTTCATAAATGACCTCCATTTAAAATTAAAATATTAAATAATATAACCCAGTAACTTAGAATATCCTTAATATATTTTATTTCTTTTTTAGCATTTTTTTAAGTAAAGCTTGCAGTTTAAGCCAATCTTGAATTGGCAAAAGTGGGTGTCCTGAAAATTTCCCAAATGCTGGCAAACTTTTGCTAATCGCGCCTCTTGCGCCTATTTGTGTAAAATCACCAATATGTAGATGTCCTGCACTTCCACTTTGCCCTCCTAGCACTACATTGCGCCCTGTAGTTGTGGAGCCAGAGATTCCAGCTTGTGAAACAATGATAGAATATTCCCCGATGTTACAATTATGCCCAATTTGCACGAGATTATCTATTTTTGTTCCTCGTTTGATTCTTGTTTGTCCAAAAACTGCGCGGTCAATTGTTGTATTTGCGCCGACTTCTACATCATTTTCTAGTACAACTTTGCCATTATGATAAATTTTGATATGTTTCCCCTCTTTTGTATGTGCATAACCAAATCCATCACTGCCAACAACACTATTTGCGTGGATTCTGACATTGTCTCCGATTTCACAATCGTTATAAATACATACACCCGGAAATAGAACGCAGTTTGCGCCGATTTTGACATTTTCCCCAATCGTTACACTTGACATAATTGTGCAGTTCGCACCGATTTTGCTTCCATTTCCAATCACTGCGTTGGGGGCAATGTAAGCAGAATCTTGAATCTTTGGAGATTCTTTGGAGGCAAAGAGAGGTTTGGCAAAGTATTTTGTCAGATACGCCATTGAAAGGTAAGGATTTTCGCAGATAATTGCAAAAGCTGAATGTGGAATCGCATGTAAGTGTGTTTTGCGCACTAAAACGACTTTAGCTTTGGTTTGTGAGATTTGTTCAAAATACTGCTCTTTTTCTAAAAAAGTAATAGAATCCTCTATGGCTTCTTGTGGAGATTCTAAATTGTGGATAGGGAAAGAATCCAAAAAACTAGAATGCTTCAACCATTCTGTGCCATTGTGATACATTACGCATTCTAAAGCATCTTCTTGGTTTAGGATTTCAATAATTTTTTTAAATTCCATATCCTGCCTTAATTATTAGTCTCAATTGCTAAAATCCCACTACGCGTAATGTCTTTTGGCTTATGAGTTTTCAGTGCATTAAGAAGTGTATTAATACGCGTATGTGTATCACACGCTACAAAAATAGCACATTTGTCATTGACTTCTAAAAGCCTTCCATTAAAAGCACCAAAAATCGCACTGATTTCGCTTAAATTGCTTTCCAATCCAAATTTTACTAGCAGAGATTCTTGCTCAATCATTTGTTCGTTTTCTAAGACTTTCAGCACGGGAATGAGTTTGTGCAACTGCTTGATGATTTGTTCAAGCACTTTGTTATCGCCCTTTGTGGCGATTGTAATGCGAGAAAGATTAGAATCCAAAATCGGTGCAACGGTGAGAGATTCTATATTGTATCCTCTGCCTGAAAATAATCCGCTAATGCGTGATAAAACACCATGTTCGTTTAAAACGGTAACAGCAATTGTGCGTCTGATTTCCATTGCTTACTCCTTGTATTCTAACATCATATTAAACAATGCGCCACCTGTTGGCACCATAGGCAAGACATTCTCCATTCTGTCAATGCGCACATCTAAAAGAGCAGGCTTTTGGGAATTGATTGCTGCATTTAATGCGCTGATAAATTCCTCTTTTGTTTTGCAAACATAGCCTACCCCGCCGAAAGATTCTACCAATTTGACAAAATCTGGTTGCTTTTCTAAGTCCGTTTCTGAATAATGTTTGTCATAAAAGAAAGTTTGCCATTGACGCACCATACCCAAATAATTATTATTTAAAACAATATTAATTACAGGGATTCCATACACTGCGCAAGTCATTAGTTCTTGAATATTCATCAAAATAGAACCATCTCCACTAATGTTAATGGAGACTTTATCAGGAAATGCGCATTTTACACCCATTGCAGCAGGCAAGCCGAATCCCATTGTTCCAAGTCCTCCGCTACTGATGAATTGGCGAGGAAAGCTAAAGGGATAAAATTGTGCCGCCCACATTTGATGCTGCCCAACATCTGTGCTTATTAAAGCATTTTCACCTACAATATCTCCAAGCTTTTTAATAACCCATTGGGGTTTAAGTTGTGTCGTGGAATCTTGATAACTTAGAGGGTGCAATTTGTTGTATTGTGCCAAACGCTCACGCCACGCTAGGATATTTTGTGTCGCATAATCTTCGCGCAAAAGCGGCAAGAGTTCCTCTAAAACATTGCTAACATCGCCTACAATAGGGAAATTTGCTTCTACGATTTTACTAATACTACTAGGATCAATATCTATATGCACGATTTGTGCGTATTTACCAAATTCGCTTAATTTGCCTGTTACCCTATCGTCAAAACGCGCTCCAAGTGCAACGATAAGGTCTGCTTCACTCATTGCCATATTTGCAACATAGCTTCCGTGCATTCCTACCATACCCAAAGAATCTGGATTGTTTGTGCTTAAAATTCCACAAGCCATAAAGGTATTAACAGCAGGAATATGCGTAATTTCACAAAGTTCCCGAATCAGCTTTGCGGATTTTGATGCAATACAGCCACCACCTAAATACAAGAGAGGCTTTTTTGCCTCTTTGATTGCAAGGGCAACTTTTTTGATTTGACGCGGATTACCATTATAGGTTGGCTTATAGGTTTGTAATTTGATATTGTCTGGATAATTAAATTCGCCTATTGTTGCAGTGATGTCTTTTGGAACATCAATATGCACAGGACCGGGACGCCCGCTACTTGCGATATAAAATGCTTCTTTTAAGATACGGGGTAGTTCGTCAATCGTTTTTACCAAGAAATTGTGTTTTGTGCATGGACGCGAAATACCTACGGCGTCAATTTCTTGAAATGCGTCTGTGCCAATCAGGCTTGTAGGCACTTGCGCGCTAATGATGACTAAAGGCACAGAATCCGCATAGGCAGTCGCAATGCCTGTAATGGTGTTTGTAAAGCCCGGACCACTTGTTACAATGGCAACTCCCACCTTGCCACTTGCTCTTGCGTAGCCGTCTGCAGCATGCACTGCTGCTTGTTCGTGGCGAGTTAAAATATGCTTAAAAAATTTCTGCTTATAAATCTCATCATAAATATTCAAAGCAGCCCCTCCGGGATAGCCAAAGACAATTTGCACACCCTCATTTTTGAGTGCGTGAATTATCATTTCTGAACCATTTAATTGCATAAAAAATCCTATTTATTAATGTTTGTCTTATTTTAACTTTAAAAATCTTTAAAAATGATGAATTCATTCAAGCGAATCTTGTGATTTTATTGTGCATTTTATATCGTGATTTTGTTACGCATTTTATGTGAGGTTTGCACTATAATTTTGTTACATTCAACAGAAGGAGCGAGTATGCAACAAGACAAAGAAAACTTGAGCAGAAGAGACTTATTAAAAATTCTAGGTGCAAGTGGTATTGCACTAGGAGGTGTTGGTTTAGCAACACCGACAAAGGCAGAGGCAAAATCTGATAAAGCCCCAAATATCGCGATTATTGGGGCGGGGCTCGGAGGAATCTCTTTATCTGCGAAATTAGTACAAGAGTTGCCAAATGCTAAAATCAAGCTTTTTGATGCAGACCCGATTCTGTATTATCAGCCTGGATTTACATTAATCGCTGCTGGAATCTATAACAAACAAGATACACAATACAATAAAAAAGACTTGATTGATAGTAAGGTAGAGTGGATTCAAGAAAATGTAAGTGCGGTAAATCCAAATACTAACAATCTAACAACAACAAGCGGACAAGTTTATCCCTACGATTATCTGATAATTGGCACAGGAACGATGAATCAGTTTGAGAAGTATCAAGGATTGACAGAAGAGTTTGTCAAT
>NZ_CATKCB010000108.1:0-43296 GCF_949747025.1 Helicobacter sp. UBA3407
AAAACTTGCACCACCACAGAATCCCCATAAACAGAATCTATAATGATGGTTTTTTTTTCATTATCTATGCTTGCAATAATTCCCTCTAGTTTAAAACTATCTCCAAACACCGACATACCCAAGCATAGCGAGATAAAACCAATTAAAATCTTTCGCATAAGAGATTCCTTAGTATGCTCTTCTACCGCACTTCCACTCTATCTCTTGTGCTCCAAATACTTGCCCTTGAGGATAACCATCAATCTCAACAAACATTCCGGGTTTTAAAGCTGTAAAATTATGATAAGTATCATTGCCAAATACTCCGCAATCATCGCCTTTTAATTTTGTATAAGGAAAAACTTGTACAACCATATTGCTACCATTCATTCCGGAAATTGTTATTGTTTTGTTGGCATTATTGACACTAACAATTTGTCCTTGTATGTCCATATCTGCAAAAGCCGGGATACTAATTGCTACACCAAATAACACTGCTAACAACTTTTTAAACTTCATTATAAACTCCTTTGAGATTCATTGGGTAAAATTTTAATCAATTATTGTTAGTTTTTTGTTAAGATTCTACAAATTTTTTAAAGGTCTATTTTGGAATCTATTATTAACCAAAACACTCTTATGTTAGCTCCTCTAGCAGGTTATACTGATTTGCCTTTCCGCGAAGTTGTGAAAAAGTTTGGTGCGGATATTACCGTAAGCGAAATGATTAGCGTGCATGCACTTGCATTTAAAAACAAAAAAACACTAAAAATGGTAGAAAAATCCTCTATTGAAAATCCTTTCGCTTTGCAAATTGCAGGTAATGAGATGAGCATTATCGCACGTGCAGTAGAATCCCTTAACACCTTTAAGGAAGATATTCAAATCTTGGATTTAAATTGTGGTTGCCCTGCACCAAAAGTCTCCAATCACGGAAGTGGAAGCTCTTTATTAAAAGACTTAAACAAGCTAAGAGAGATTCTAAGGCTTATTAGAAAAGTAAGTGAGATTCCTTATTTGAGCGTAAAGGTAAGGCTAGGATTTAACACAAAGATTCCACTAGAAATCGCAAATGCCCTCAATGACACTCCCATTGATTATGTTGTCGTGCATGGTCGCACCAAAGCAGATGGATACAAAAAAGAAAGGATTGATTATGATTCCATTGCTTTGATGAAACGAATCTTGCAAGTTCCACTCATTGCAAATGGTGAAATCAATAGCGTCCAAAAAAGCCAAGAAGTCTTGCGGCACACAGGAGCTGATGGCATAATGATTGGACGCGCGGCAGTTGAAAAGCCTTGGATTTTTGCGCAAATCAAAGAGGGGCTACAAGAGGAAAGTGTTCATTTACGCCGACGCGTAAGTTTAGAACACTTTAATCGCACAATTGCTTTTCGTGGAGACTATGGAGTAATTATGTTTCGCAAAAATCTGCACGCTTATTCCAAGGGCTTAAGAGGCGCAAGCGAATTCCGCACGCTTGTAAATACTATCACGAATCCAGCCTTAATGCGCGAAGCAATTTTAGAGTTCTTTAGCACCACAACCTTTGAGGTTTAATGTGAAAATCAATATTCAATCCCCGCTTCTCTTAGCGCATTGCGAATCGCACGCATTTGAATATTTTTATCAAAACACCATTTGGGAGCAAGAAGTGTATCGTTACGCACTCCAGCACTCACACGATGAATCACGACATTTTGCGGAATCCTTTTGAGAGATTCTACAATCAAATCAATATAATCATTTAAAGAAATAGGCTTATACTCACCCTTTTCATAGAGATTTGCTAAAATCGTTTTTTCAATGATATAAAGCGGGTGAATCTTGATTCCATCACTTCCCCAAGCAATCACAGATTCTAAAGTATGCAACATCATCTCTCTTGTTTCTTTTGGTAATCCATAAATAATATGCGAACAAGCTTTTAAACCGCGATTCTTACTTTCTTTAATCCAATATTCCATATTTTCTGTGCCGTGCCCACGATTGATAAAGTGCAATGTTTCATCATAAACTGATTGGATTCCATATTCCACCCAAATCTCTTGCCCTCTTGCGTGTGCTAATTCACCCAAAAAATCCAACAATTTCAAATCCACAGAATCCGTGCGTGTTCCAATGGACATTCCTACGACATTGGGCAAACTTAATGCAGTAGTATAGATCTTTTCTAAAGTTTCAAAAGGCGCATAAGTATTAGTGAAAGACTGAAAATAAATCATATATTTTTCTACACCAAACTTGTTGCGATGAAAAGCACTCTGCCAATCGTATTGATTTTGAAGCTGCTGAAGTTGCATTTCCAGCAATGGATTCTCTCTCATTTTGGGATTCATTTTAAGGGCAACTTTTGGCTCTTTGTCCAATGTTGGAGAGAAACTTTCGTTTTTACAAAAAATACAACCTCCACGTGCCACACTACCATCAATATTTGGACAAGTAAAGCCCGCCAAAGCAATCGGCACTTTACGCACTCGCTTGCCAAATCTACGTTTGCAATATCGCCCAAAGGTTAGCATTTGTTTCACTCTTATACCCTTAAACAATATATTTGCCATCAAAACAGGCTTGACAATATTGATAATTCTCTACACCAATACTCCGCTTCAATCCCTCAACGGACAAAAAGGACAAAGAATCCGCACCAATAAACTGACAAACCTCTTGGTGGCTCATTTTTGCACTGATTAAATCCTCTCTGCTTGGAGTATCTACACCATAATAACAAGGAGAAATCGTTGGCGGAGAAGAAATTTTCATATGGATTTCTTTCGCACCACAATCTCGCAAAATCTTCACAATCTGACGACTGGTCGTCCCACGCACCACAGAATCATCAATCACAACCACGCGTTTATTTTCAATTAACTCACGAATCGGATTTAATTTTAACTTCACCTTCAACTCACGAATCTGTTGTGTAGGCTCAATAAAAGTCCTTCCCACATAATGATTGCGAATAATTCCAAGCTCAAAAGGAATCCCGCTTTGCCTAGAATACCCAAGTGCCGCTGCAACACCACTATCAGGCACAGGAATCACAAGGTCGGCTTCTACGGGATTCTCTCTTGCTAATTCCTCGCCCATATTCTTGCGAATATCATAAACAAGTCGTCCAAATACTCGGCTATCAGGACGCGCAAAATAAATATATTCAAAGACACAAGGATGAGGATTTGGCAGCATAATACTTTGCGATTCCATACCATTTTTTGAAAAGATTAACATTTCACCCGGCTCCACATCACGCAAATACTTTGCACCCACCAAATCAAACGCGCAAGTTTCACTCGCAACAACATAGCCCTTGCTTCCATCAGAATTAACAATCTCCCCAAGACTCAAAGGGCGGAATCCATATCTATCACGAATCACAAACATTTTTTTGCGACTTAAAATGACAAAGCAAAATGCACCTTTAAGTCGCAAAACAGCCTCTTTGATTCTATCTATTAAGTTTTCTTGTTTCGCTCTTGCAATGAGATGAATAAGATTCTCTGTATCCATATAGCTTTGGAAAATCGCTCCCTCTTTGATAAGCTCGTCGCGGATTTGACGCGCATTTGTGAGATTACCATTATGCACAATCGCAATTTCACCCAAATCATAACGCGCAAATAAAGGCTGTGCATCAGCAATAGAGTCATTCCCTGCAGTAGAATAACGATTGTGCCCTACCGCACTAAAGCCTTTCAGTTTATTCAGTGTCTCATCACAGAAAACTTCCGTTACTAAACCATTCTTTTTAATAGTGATAATTTTCTCACCATTGCTTGTTGCGATTCCAGACGCTTCCTGCCCACGATGTTGCATAGCAAAAAGAGAATAATACGCAATGCTTGCAGCATTTTGAGCATTATAAACACCCACTACCGCACATTCTTCATTCCATTCAGTTTTCAAAGACTGACTTGTTAAGTTTTGATTTCCAATCTGATTTTCCACTTTTTATAATCCCAAAGAATCTTCAATGCTATATAATCCATTTGGCTGTTTTTGTAACCAAAGAGCAGCCTTAATAGCACCTTGTGCGAAAGTCGCGCGAGAAGTAGCAGTATGAATTAGCTCCAAATACTCTCCTTCGCCATAGAATCCGACATTATGAATCCCAGCCACATCTCCTCCGCGCAATGCCATAACACCAATTTCATCTTTATGACGCTCGCCAATATTGCCATTTCTACCACTTGTGCGCACCTTATCTAACTCCAAATTTCTAGCTTTTGCACAAGTTTGAGCAAGACGCAAAGCAGTGCCACTAGGAGAATCTTTTTTATGGTGATGATGGGTTTCTACGATTTCAATATCAAAATCTTTCAAAGCACTTGCTACCAATTTAACCGCTTTATTTAAAACCGCAACTCCCAATGATAAATTACTTGCATATAAAATAGGCATTTTCTTGGAAGCTTCTTTGATTAAATTTTCATGGTGGGATTCCAATCCTGTTGTTCCAATTACAATGGGTTTAGGATTATTAAGAGCCACTTCCAATAACGCACGCGTGCCTTCTGCTGTCGTAAAATCAATAACCACAGCAGAACTTTCTAATAAAACTTTCAAATCACCAGTAATTAACACGCCGGGGTCAATAGAGAAATCTAAATCTTTACGCACATAAACACACTCTAGCTTTACCTCTTGGCTTTTTTTTGCCAAATCCACAACTAATTTACCCACACGTCCGCCAGCACCAAAGACTCCAATTCCTAACATAAAAATTCCTTTTTACTTATGATGTTCAATATATTCAATCGCCCCAAGTGCTGCTGTCGCACCATCTGCTGCTGCACAAACCACTTGTTTTGGAGCATCTATTCGTAAATCACCTGCAACAAACAAGCCCGGTATGTTTGTTTCCATTTTAAGATTCACGATAGCTTGCCCATATTCATTTGTTGCACAAATTGCACTGCCATCTTCTTGCATTAAAACCGAATTATTTACATTAAATCCAATCAATACAAAGATTCCATCTACTTTGATTTCTTTTATAGTTTCCTCTTCCAAATTTTTTAATTTTAGCCCTATTACACCAGAATCATTACCGCAAATTTCCTCAATTCCATAAGGAGTCAAAAACTCAATCTTTGCTTCATTTTTCGCGCGTTCTAATGTAACAGGAGAAGCGCGGAACGCATTTCTACGATGAATTAATGTAACTTTGGAGCAAATTTTGGCAAGATAAATGGATTCCTCCACTGCTGTATCGCCTCCGCCAAGCACTGCCACTTCTTTATTTTTATAAAAAAATCCATCGCAAGTAGCGCAAGAACTCACGCCTTTCCCCCAATACACATCTTCACCTTTAACTCCTGAACGTTTGGGGCTTCCACCCGTTGCGACAATCACAGATTTAGCTTCCACTTCTTTTTGATTACTTAAAACAACCACAAAATGATTTTCTTTTCTTTTAACGCGCACAACCTCTGCCATTTCGTGTTTCAAACCAAATCTAAAACATTGTTCCTGCCAAGGCATCATAAAATCAAATCCACTTTTTACTTCCGCTACTCCGGGGTAATTTTCCATTTCACTACTTGAAGTAATCTGTCCTCCAGGCATACCTTTTTCAAACATTACAACTTCCTTTAAGCCTCCTCTTGTCGCATACAAACCTGCACTAAGCCCAGCAGGTCCTCCGCCAATAATAGCTAGCTCTAACATATTTTACTCCTTATTTTTATTTTCTTTAAAATTAACCAACTTATAAATTCCATTCTCTTTTAAAGAAATATAGAGTTTGGAATTTTTACTTTCTTGATTAAGCAAAAAACATTGCGGCAATCTTCTCACATCAAATTCATGAATCAATTTCAACATTAAAACACTTGAGATTCTTAACTCTACAAGATTATAAACATCTTTTTTCGCATTTCTTCCTTGCTGATATAAATCAAGTGCTAAAAGAATAATGTTTTCTTGCGTATTTTTTCTTAAAAACTCTGTAGATTGAGGGGTAGAGGAAGTATAAAAACACAATTTATATTGCGAAGATTTTGGCTCAAAAAGACTCATTGTGTTTTCTTGATATTGGTAGAAAGAATCCTCATTAAAATTAATTTTTGAAACAGATGTAAAAGCATATTGATAATACAAAAATGCACCAATCGCAAAGATAACAACAAAAGCAATAGGGAGTCCTGGACAGCATTTTTTCATACCCAAAACCCCCTCTCAACCAAAAATCCTAAAAACACTTATTTATAGCAAGCCATCAAGTTTGTCTTTAAAATCCTGCTCGGAAGCTGCTCCAATCATTTCATCAACTTTTTCTCCATTCTTATAAAAGAAAATTGTTGGGATAGAACGGATTCCAAATTTTGTTGCAAGCTCTTGTTGTTCGTCTGTATTGACTTTACAAATTTTAGCTTTCCCCGCATATTGTGATGCAAGATTGTCAATCACAGGAGCTATCATTCTACAAGGACCACACCAAGGAGCCCAAAAATCTACCATTACAACGCCTTCTTTGATAATTTCCTCAAAGTTTTGCTCTGTTAATTCAATATAACCAGCCATAATTTTCTCCTTAAAATATTAAATTTTATGGGTTTAATTATACGATAAATAACTTAAAAAATAAAAACTTTTATGATTCTTTTTAGTTAAATATTTTTTTACTTACCTTCATTGTTCTAGAGAATTTTATTGCATAATTTCTATTAATTGTTGCACGCTCTCTTCATAGCTAATTGCCTCATTATAACTTTGCTTTAAATATTCTTCCATTTTCTCTTTTTTAGCTATGGCTTCATCTAAATCCTTATCACTTCCCGCCTGATAAGCTCCAATTCTAATTAACACTTCATTTTCTTTGATAGCAGAATATAAGCGACGAAACTTCCTTGCTGCCTCTATATGCTCTTCAGTCGCTACATCACCCATTAACCTTGAAGCAGAATTTAAAATATTAATCGGGGGGTAAATTCCAAAATCTGTCAAAGAGCGGTCCAATACAATATGTCCATCTAAAATACTTCTACTTTGATCTGCAATTGGATCACTCATATCATCACCTTCCACCAATACCGTAAAATATGCCGTAATAGAGCCATGTCCTTCCTCTTTACCTGCTCTTTCCATTAATTGAGGCAAAAGCGTTAAAACAGAGGGTGGATAGCCCTTGCTTGTTGGTGGCTCACCAAGCGCAAGCCCAATTTCTCTTTGCGCCATTGCAAAACGCGTTACAGAATCCATAATAAATAAAACATCTTCGCCTTTTGCTTTGAAATATTCTGCAACACTCATTGCGGCAAACGCACCATATTTTCTCATCAAGGGCGAATCATCACTCGTAGCAACAACCAACACTGTATTTGTCAAATCCCCACCTAAATTTTTCTCCACAAACTCTGGCACTTCTCTACCACGCTCTCCAATAAGTGCAATCACTTTAATTTTTGCAGTTGCGCCACGTACAATCATTCCCATAAGAGTAGATTTCCCCACTCCACTGCCAGCAAAGATTCCTAATTTCTGCCCTTTGCCACAAGTCAATAATCCATCAATACTTTTCACACCTACACTAAATACTTCATCAATCATACCACGTCGCATTGCTGCAATAGGAGGACGAATAATGGGCATTGCACCTTCTGCCTTTAAAGTCCCCTTGCCATCTATGGGTTCTCCTAACGGATTAATTACTCTTCCAAGCAATTCAGGACCAATAGGAATCTGCAATCCGCGAGTGTTTAGATAAACCTTATCTCCCACTTTCATTCCTTCAATAAATGAAAAGGGGGTGATTTTAAAATTATCTTTTTCTAATGCTGTAACCATACCCATTGCGCTATTGTCTTCGCCTACAATTCGCACAATATCACCAATATGCGGAATCAGCCCATCTGCTGATAAAAATCCTTGTTCTACTTTAATAATTAAACCAAATGCGGGGGATAAATTTAAACCATTTAAACGCTCTTTTAGATTTTGTAGGGACATTATTAAGGCTCTTTTGTTTTGATTTCAACGAAGTGAAATTTTAATATATTTTTACTAAAATTATAACTTCAAAGAATTAAAATTAGTTTTCTTTTATTTAGTTTTACCTTAAAAGGATAAAAATGCCAAAAATCAGTGTATTTGGCGGTGGAGCTTGGGGAAGAGCCCTACATCTCGCCTTTAGCAAAACAAATCATTGCTCCATTGTTTCGCGTAAAAATTTAGGAATAGAATCGCAAATTTCATCACAAGCCGCACAAGAGAGTGAATTTTTTATTGTTGCGATTGCGAGTTCCGCTTTACATTCTTGGCTTGCAACCTCACCCCTACCAGCAAATTCTAAAATTCTAGTTGCCTCCAAAGGAATTGCACAAGGACAATTCGTGAGTGAGATTTTTGAATCTTTCTATCCTCAAAGCAAACTTTGCTTCTTGGCTGGACCAAGCTTTGCCAAAGAAGTGCAAGATTCTCTTCCTTGTGCATTAAATATCCATTCCAAAGAAATTCATTATGCCAAAGAATGGTTACAATTGTTTCCGAATTTTATCAAACCCTATGCGTGCAATGATGTCATAGGAGGTGAAATCGGGGGAGCATACAAAAATGTCATTGCAATTGCAAGTGGAATCTGTGAAGGAATGAAACTTGGAAACAACGCACGCTCTTCACTTGTGGCACGAGGACTTGTAGAAATGACACGTTTTGGAAAATACTTTGGGGCTAAAGATTCCACATTTTTAGGTTTATCTGGTGCAGGCGATTTATTTTTGACTGCCAACTCAATGCTCTCACGCAATTTTCGTGTTGGAATCGGATTAGCATCGGGCAAATCTCTAATGGCTGTCTTAGAAGAGATTGGGGAAGTAGCAGAAGGAGTAAAAACTTCTAAAGAAATTTACTTAATGAGCCAAAAATATGGAATCTACACACCTATCGCCCAAGAAGTCGCATTAATCATAGATGGAAAGAGTCCAAAACAAAGCTTGAGTGATTTAATGAAAAGCTAACAAAAATCAAAATACAAGAAAAAATATAAATTTAATAAAAATTAAAAAATTTGAAAAAATTTAGCAGATTATAAAAGAGTTAAACGCACTCAAATAAAATTGAGTGTAAATCTATCAAAGCCCAAAAAAGGGCAAAATATTAGAAAGTGCGTTTCAACAACTCTTCTGGACGCAAAATAGTAATGATTCTATCGTCTCTTTTACCGACACCATAAATCAAGCTTTCATCTTGACTGATTGTCTCTGGTGTTGGGTCAATATCAGATTCTCTAATTCGCACTGCCTCTGTTAATCTATCAATAACAAATCCGGCACGTTCTTCTTGATTACGAATCACAATATAACGCGTGTCTTCTGTTGGTTTTTCGTAAGGCAAGCCAAATTTTAGGCGCAAGTTAATTAATGGAACAACCCATCCACGCATATTAAACACACCAAGCACATAATTAGGCACTCCAGGTACTCTTGTATATTCTAAGGGTTTAATAATCTCTTGAATACTTAGAATTGGCACTGCATATTCTTCTGAACCAACCACAAAGGCAACGAGCTGAATGACATTTTCTGTCTCAACAGGTGGCTTTTTTTGTTCTTGTTGTTTTTGTAAAACGTCTTGTAATTGATTACTCATTATTCTGTTACCTCCACAGTTAGGTTAATATTTCGTTTGACAACATTCATCAAATATTCTGGCGAATAAGGTTTCGTAATATATTCTGTCATTCCTGATTCTACACCACGCATTCTATCGGTTTTACTAGTTCGGCTTGTAACTGCCATAAGTGGTAAATTTTTAAACTTAGCATATTTACGAATCTCTGCTGCTAGTGTATAGCCGTCCATTTTAGGCATTTCAATGTCAATCAAAACAGCATCAAAATGTTTATCACCATTTTTAATAATGTCCAATGCCTCAACACCATTTGTCGCTTCCGTTAAAGTGATGCCTAACGGCTTTAAAGATTTTTTCATTATTGCTCTATCCGTCATAGAATCATCCACAATTAAGACTTGATAATCACTTGGAGAAGTTTTCTCACGTTTTGTATCACTTTCTTCTTTGAGTTTATTAATACTCACTTTGACTTGTTTTGCCATTTGCATCATTGCTGCAATATCCACAATCAATGTTACTCTACCATCGCCGCGAATTGTTGCACCTGCAATTCCTTCAGTTCCTTTCAAATAAGAACCTAAAGATTTAATAACAACTTCTTCTTGTCCGATAAGGAAATCCACAATAATACCAATTTTGTTTTCTGCCAAACCAATCACAACAACATAGGCTTGTTCTGAATCATCAAAAACAGAATCCACACCAAAAATATCTGCTAAACGCACAAGTGGCAATACTTCATTTCTTAAGCGTAAAACACTTTTGTTTTCCACTGTATAGATTTCATCTTGCGAAATTCTAACTGTCTCAATAACTGAAGCAAGAGGAATTGCGTAAAATTCTTCTTGCACACCAACAAGCAAAGATTGAATAATTGCCAAAGTAAGAGGAATTTTGAGCTTCAAAGTAGTGCCTTCGCCATGAACACTCTCTACATCAATAATACCATTAAGTTTTTCAATATTGGTTTTAACAACATCCATTCCTACCCCGCGCCCACTTACATTGGTAACGACTTTAGCAGTTGAAAATCCCGCTCTAAAAATTAATCCATAAGCTTCTTTGTCTGCCATAGAATCCGCTTCACGCTCACTAATAAGACCCTTTTCTACGGCTTTAGAACGCAATACATCTGGATCCATTCCCTTGCCATCGTCTTTAATTTCTACAACAATATGATTCCCTTCATTATAAGCTTTAAGCTCAACCGTTCCTTTCTCTGGCTTACCTGCTGCAGCTCTATCCTCTTTGGATTCTACACCGTGGTCGCACGCATTTCTAATCAAATGCACTAATGGGTCGCCAATTTCCTCTACAATAGACTTATCAAGCTCTGTCTCCTCTCCACTGATAACCAAGTCTATTTCTTTACCAAGGTCTCTTGAAAGGTCGCGCACCATACGAGGGAACTTATTAAACACCCTACCGATTGGCAACATTCTTGTTTTCATAACTGCAAGTTGAATATCCGTAGTTACCATAGATACACTTGCAACAACCTGATTGAGCTCTTCTAAAAATTTTTCTCCCTCATAGCGCTCTTCCACATCATTATAGATTTTAATCAGTCGGTTTTTACCAAGAACAAGCTCACCAATTAGATTCATCAAACTATCAAGACGTTTAACATCTACGCGAATCGTTTGTTCCATAGCAGTAGCTGGTGCCTTGCTTTCCTCACCTCCTGAACGAGGTTTTGCAGCTGGTTTAGCAGGAGCTGGCTTTGGCGCAGCAGCAGCTGCAGGTTTGGGTGTAGCTGCAGGTGCTGGTTTAGGAGCGGCAGGAGCAGCTGCTTCTCCAACTTCTCCCGGTGCTTGCACATCACCTAATTCACCTTTTGCACGTTTTTCTTCGCGTTTTTTCTTATCCTCTTCTTGTCGTTTATTAAGCAATCTTTCAATCTCTTTTTCCACTTCTTCAGGAGACATATTGGCATAGTCTGGCTCTGGCTCATCTGCGGCTGGCTCTGGTGCTGGAGCTTGTGGGACTGCCGCAGGTGCTTCTGCTGGAGCTGCTGCAGCTTGTGGAGTTTCACCTTTTGAAATTGCATCTAATCTCTCAACTACACCTGCAATATCACCATCTAAACCTGTATTGGCATCTGTTCCTGTGTCTCTAATTGCATTTAATAATTTTTTCATAAAGTCAATAGATTCCAAAACCACATCCATAATATCTGGAGTAATTGCTAATTCACCATGTCTTGCTTTGTTTAATACATCTTCCATATGATGTGTTAAATGTGTTAGCACTGAGAAATTCAAAAATGAACCGGAACCCTTAATGGTATGAGCTACCCTAAAGATTCTATTTAATAGATCTAAATCATCAGGGTTATTTTCTAATTCCACCAAATCTTGGTCAAGTTGCTCAACCATTTCAAACGCTTCAATTAGAAAATCCTCTAGTATCTCTTGCATTTCATCCATAATTATACCTTTCCTTAAAAATAAAATTTACACTAATTACTGCTGTATTTATTGACAATTCTTGTAATTTCATCGTGAAATTTATTTCCATCAAATTTCACAAGATAAGATTCTGCCCCCGCCTCTTTACCTCTACTCTCACTAAACCTATCACTAATAGAAGAGCTAAAAACAATTGGAATCTTGGCAAATCTTGGGTCTTCTTTCACTTTAGCTGCAAAGTGGAATCCGTCCATTTGAGGCATTTCAATATCTGAAATGATAATCTTAAGTTGCGAAATTAGATTATCTCCATAATTTTCATAAAGTTTATTAAGCTTTTGAAGTCCCGCTTCTCCATTGTTTGCTTCTGCTACATCAAAGCCCATTTTCTCTAAAAACTCTTTTAAGATTTTTCTAGCAATC
The DNA here is from genome assembly GCF_949747025.1 of Helicobacter sp. UBA3407. Taxonomy (NCBI): domain Bacteria; kingdom Pseudomonadati; phylum Campylobacterota; class Epsilonproteobacteria; order Campylobacterales; family Helicobacteraceae; genus Helicobacter; species Helicobacter sp. UBA3407. The sequence continues at coordinate 12,390 of NZ_CATKCB010000108.1, forward strand.
GCGCTATCATCAAGCACAAGAGCTAATCCACTAAATTTATTATACGAACGTTCTGCACTCATTTCAGGATGATAGAATCCTAAATCTTGCACAATGCTTTCTAAATCCAAAACCAACAAGACTTGGTCTCCCTCAATCCTTGTAACACCTGTGATTTTACTTTTATCCATATTAGCTTCTATAGAAGAACTAAAGTGCGCTGGCTCAATGTCTTTCCAACTAATTCTACGAATCCGTTTTGCCTCATGCACAATAAAACCTATCATAATATTATTAAATTCCGCAATAATCACACGTGGTTTAATTTTTTTATTCTTAGGAACTTCAACATTCATCCATTTTGCAAGGTTAATCACTGGTATAACAACCCCTCGCAAATCAAAGATTCCCTCTATATAGTCAGGCACTCCCGGCAACTCTGTAAGTTCTGGCAAGCGGATTATTTCATTAACTTTTGCAACATTAATTCCGTAAATCCCCTCATACAATTTACCTTTTTCAAGTTTATGAATTCTAAAATCCACCAACTCCATTTCGTTGGTTCCAACTTTTAGAGTATCATCACGTTCAAAGTTTGACACCTCATAACTCCTTTTCAATTAAGGATAAACAATAATTTGTATATTCTACAACAAAATACTTTTTTTTACAAGCAAAAAAAGGTAACCCAATGTAATTCATTTGATGAAATTTTACATTTTTACCCCAATGAAAATGCCCCTCTACAATATAGGAATCGTTTGAAATATTTAAGTTTTTTTTATATTTATTAATGCGTAAAAATGCTAATTTATCGCCATCAATAAGTGATTTATTTGTATTTTTTGTCATTTTTTTTTGCTTCTTTTTGTTTTGTAAATAATGCAAAATTTGAGGATACAGAAAAAAAGAAAAAAAATCTAAAAATTTAATAAAAAAATGTTGGCGGATCATTTTAGTATAAAATGAGTACTGCCAATTCAAAAATATATCTCCGTGTGCTAAATAAGCTTTCTTTCCTCCAAAGTCAAAACAAACAGGTTGGACATTCAATGGAAAATAACAAATATTTTTAAAATGAGGAATTTGTGATAATAAAAAATCGTGATTCCCTTCAAAATAATAAATTTTGTGCTTGAAAGATAACTGCTCTAACAGCTCAAGTGTTTTTTGATTATCTCTCAAAGATTGCTGGACACTGCCAACTAAAAAATCAAAAATATCTCCCATAAGAAAAATCTGCCGACTAGAAAATTGCAAAAGCTCTTGAAACGCAGAATCCAATGTATTTTGGTAAAGACTATGATGATGTGAATCGGCAATAAAAATCGCCCCTTCTTGAATGATGAATTTCTCTTGTATCATTTTGTTTTTAAATGCTAAGGAGCATATGCAATTTGTGGTAATCCTAAGGATTCTTCTAACCCAAACATTAAATTAGCATTCGCAAGTGCTTGGGAGCTTGCACCGCGCAAGAGATTGTCAATACTTGAAGTAATAAATAAATCCAAGCCATCGGTTTTAGCAAAAATATCACAAAAATGTGTGCCTGCAACATTTTTAATTTGGGAGCAAGTCCTCCTAACACGAACAAATGGTTCATTATTGTATTTGGTTTGCAAAATCTCTAATGTCTCTATCGGCTCTTTTAAACGCGCATAAACAGACACTAACATACCGCGTGTAAGCGGAATCAAATGTGGCACAAAAAGTGCCTTTAGATTCTCCTTACCAAGCTTTTTTAATTGCTCATTAATTTCAGAAGAATGACGATGATTGATAGGAGAATATGCAAAAAGATTCTCATTAATCGTTACAAAATGAGAAGTTTGCGCTAACTTTTTTCCTGCTCCACTTACTCCACTTTTTGCATCAATATAAAGTGTATGATTCAAATCCAAATAAGGAATAAAAGGCAGAATCGCCAATAAAGAAGCTGTGGGGTAACAGCCCGGATTAGCAACCAAGCTTGTTTTGGCAATTTGTGAGCGATTATATTCAGGTAACCCATAAACTGCATTTTTTAGATTCTCTTTATCCAAATGAGTGCAATAATTCTCCTCATATTTTTCTAAACTCAAACGATAATCCGCCGACAAATCTACAATTTTAACACCCTTATCATAAAGCCCTTTAACATATTCCATTGCTTTTTGGTGTGGTAAGGCAAGAAAAACCAATTCACTTTCTTGTGCAATTTGTGTCAAATTTGCTTCCGATACAGGTAATTTTATTACATCTTTTAAACAACAATGTAAAGCGGATAATTCTTGATGATTCTCGCTAGCATATACTGCATTCAGTTCAAATACAGGGTGGTGAATCAAGAGCTTTACAAGCTCCAATCCTGTATAGCCACTGACTCCAACAATAGAAGTTTTAATTTTCATTATTCTCCCTTTTAATTGAACTGATTTTTATTTACTTTAGAATTATCTTTCTGCTTTTAAGGCTTTCAATGTTAGATTCTTTATCCACCACCCATAAAGGTAAGACATTCTATAATATCGTTTTCTTTTAAAAGAAAGGAATCCCACTTCTCTTGTTTGACAATTTCAAGATTAATCGCAACAGCTACACTTTTTGTTTCTATTTTATATTCCTGCAACAACTCCAAAACATTTTTGGATTCTGTATGAATAATATTTCCATTAAGTTTAATTTGCATTTTCCACTTCTTTCAAAAATAATTTAATGTGTAATTCTATGATTTTTTATTGAAAAATTTATAAAAAAATCCCGCTTTACTCACTTCTTCTCCACGCGTAACAAAGAGTTCGCCTTTTTTGAGATTCCGTCTTATCGTGCTTCCAGCACCAATGAGACAATCATCTTCAATCACCACAGGTGCTACTGCTTGCGAATCACTCCCGATAAATACATTTTTACCAATTATTGTTTTATGCTTACTCTTGCCATTGTAATTACAAGTAATAAAGCCCGCACCAATATTCGTACCGCTTCCTATTTCACTATCTCCAATATAACTTAAATGTCCTGCCTTGACGCTCTCTAATTGGGATTTTTTTACTTCTACAAAGTTTCCAATATGCGTATTTTTTATCACGCTTTGAGGACGCAAATGCGCTAAAGGTCCCACATCACTAGATTCTATAATACTAGATTCTATAATGCTTTGTGCCTTAATATGGGAATGAATGATTTTAGAATCCCCACAAATACGGACACCATTTTCCACTACACATTCACCGACAAATTCCACGCCCTCTTCAATATAAATTGTATTAGGCAAACACATTAAAACACCTTTTTTTATCCAAGATTCCTTGATGCGATCGCCCAAAATTTCTTCCGCTCTCGCAAGGTCTAATTTATCATTTACGCCTTTAAAATTTGTAATCTCCACAAATAAAGGCATAATAGTTACAGAATCCCTTCTTGCAAGTGCAATAATATCTGTCAAATAATATTCTTTTTGTGCATTATTATTATCCAAACGCGGCAGATAAGATTCTAAAATTTCGCGGTTAAAACAATAAACCCCAGCATTTAATGTGTGAAGTGCCAGAATTTCCGCATTCGCATCTTTTTCTTCTATAATTTCTTGCACTTGATTCTCGCGAATAACAACACGTCCATAACCATTTGTATTAGGCAAATCAAGCACACTCATCACAACTTCAGAATCCAAGTGCATAAATTTTGACAATTCCTCTGCTTGCACCAAAGGCATATCACCATTTAAAACCAAAACTTTCTTATATTTTGGTAAATAACCTTTAAGCGCTCCACCTGTTCCGGGAAAATCTACCAAATCTTGGTATAAAAAGCGGATTTTATCTCCAAAATATTCTTGCATTTTTTCTTTAATCCGTTCTGCTTCAAAACCCAAAATCACACAAACATCATTGCTTAACTTCAGAGATTCCTTAATGCTATAATATAGCATTTCACGCCCACAAATTCTATGTAAGACTTTAGGAGTATTAGACTTCATACGCGTGCCTTTACCAGCCGCTAAAATTACAATGGATAAGGAGTTTTTATTCATAAGCTAAAGATTCCACTTTTAAAGATAATTTAAACAAATTTTAACACAATAAAGTTTAAAATTTTTATTTTAAAATCAAAAAAGTTATTTTCTTTAAGGTTTAATTTTCTATTTTGTAAGGAAGCACAAATATGGATTTAGGGTCAGTTGCAGGGATTTCGTTATCACTTATACTTTTAGGCACAGCAATGGCGCTTGGTGTAGGGATTGCACCCTACCTTGATGTTCCCTCTATTCTCATTACTGTTGGAGGCTCTATCACAAGCTTATTGATTGCCTACAAAATGGAAAGTATGAAAAAGTTTTTCACTTACTTTATGATTGCTTTTAAACCTCAAACTTTTGATGTTCCGGGACTCATCAAAAAACTTGTAGATTATTCCACACAAGCAAGACGTGATGGAATCCTTTCGCTAGAGCAGCAATCCAATCAGGAAGAAAATGAATTTTTAAAACGTGGATTAAATATGGCGATTGACGGCGCAGAGCCTGATAGCATTCGGGATTTGCTAGAAACCGATATGGACAGGACGCTTGAAAGACACAAAGACAATGCAGGTATTTTTGATACTTGGGCAGCATTTGCGGGTTCTTATGGAATGCTCGGAACGCTCATCGGGCTTGTTGCGATGCTTTTGAATATGTCTGACCCAGCTTCTATTGGACCTGCGATGGCTGTTGCCTTGCTCACTACATTTTATGGCTCATTTGTTGGAAATGTTGTAGGCTCACCGATTGCAAATATCCTCAAAGTGCGTGCCGCCGATGAAGCATTGGTGAAACTATTAATCATTGAAGGGATTATGTCTATTCAAGCGGGAGACAACCCACGTGCGCTTGAAGCGAAGTTGCTGACATTCTTGCCACCCAATCAACGCGTTAGTCAATTTGAATAGAGTCTTGATAAATGGGAAAAACTCGCTGCCCACCTTGTGATTGCCCTCAAGTTTTGCCTCTTTGGTTAGGAACTTATGGGGATATGGTTACACTCATTCTGACATTTTTTATTTTGATTCTTTCTATGGTAACTTTTGATGCCAAAAAACTCACAGAAGCAGAAGGAAGTATGAAAGGCGCAATGTCTTTGCTAAGCGGAGGAATCAAAACCGAGCCAGACAATACAAGAATCCAACAACAAGCCGATATGACAACAGAGCCAGAAAGTGCGGAAGAAGTCAAAAAAATTGAAAGTGAGATTTTGGATTTCAAAGAAAATGTCCGCGTCTCTTTGGGACCATCTAATATCGTAGATGATGGGAGTGAGGGCTTTATTTTGCGTTTTAGCGGTAAATTGCTATTTGAAAAAGGCGAAACAACACTCTATAACGAAGAGGAAATTCTATTCCTCAAAAGACTTGCATTGATTTTACAAAAAATGCCTGCTAATTTACACGCGGATGTAATTGGCTACACCGATAATTCTCCAATCACTCCTACAACGAAATATAAAGACGATATGGGCTTAAGCGCACTTAGAGCATTGAGTGTTTCTAAAATCTTGATAGAAAATAAAGTCAATCCCAAAAAACTTACTTCTCTTGGAAATGGAGCAAGCAATTTTATTGTCCCAAACACAAGCGAAGAGAATCGTTCAAGCAACCGACGCGTAGAATTTAGATTTTATCCTGATGATAAACTTTTGCATAAAACACAAAATATCTTGGATAGAACGATTCAACAAAATATTAACCAACAAGAAAAAAAGACCCAAGAAATCGCGCCAAACCAAGAATCCAACACGCAAGAAAATGAAATTCTACAAAATCGCACAATTCAATCTCAACGTTTTAACACAAATCCTTATGCTTTGGTATTTTTAACAAGGAAATCTTAAGTGGGACGACTCTTATTTATTTTGTTTTTTAGTGTGCTCTCGCTTTTTGCAGCACCGCCGCAGTTGCCTCAAAGCCCTACGATTCCAACCGTAGATTTAACACTCACCGCACCGACAGAACCAGGTGATTTGGTTACAACACTCAATATTGTTGTCGTTTTAACTCTACTTGTTTTAGCACCTTCTTTAATCCTAATGGCAACAAGCTTTGCTAGAATCCTTGTTGTGCTTGCTTTTTTGCGGACTGCAATGGGAACACAACAATCCCCTCCTACGCAACTATTAGTCTCTTTTGCCTTAATTTTGACATTTTTTATTATGGAACCTGTCGCCAAAGAGGGTTACAATCAAGGCATAGCCCCCTATATTGCCAAAGAGATTCCTTATGATGAAGCCTTTTTGCGCGCTTCTCAACCTTTTAAAGATTTTATGATTCGCAACACGCGCCCCAAAGATTTAGCATTATTTTATCGTATTCGTAATATTGAAAACCCTCAAAGTGCGCAAGATGTGCCACTAAGCATTGCCTTGCCCGCTTTTATTATTAGCGAAATGAAAACCGCCTTTCAAATTGGATTCTTACTTTATTTGCCCTTTTTAGTTATTGATATGGTCATCAGCTCCATTCTTATGGCAATGGGAATGATGATGTTACCTCCAACAATGATTTCATTGCCTTTCAAGATTCTTGTTTTCATTCTAGTAGATGGCTTTAACCTGCTGACGATGAATCTAGTGCAAAGTTTTCGGTAGCAATGACTTGTAAATATCTTGGAGTTTGTGGTGGTTGCACAGAGATAAGTTTAGAATCCAAAACAGCTCAAGCAAGCCTTTTATTAAACCTAAGTAATTTTGAAGTTTTCAGCAGTCAAAATTCAGGTTTTAGAGCACGTGCAGAGATTGGAATCTATCATCTTGAAAACAAAATTCACTTTGCAATGCGCCGCTTGAATCCTACAAGCAAGAAAGAATCCCGCTTTGTTCTTATAGAAAATTGTCCCAATTTGCTTCCAAATATTCAACAAATCTTATTTATTTTAAAGGATTTGCTCAATACAACTGAATTTTATAATTTTACAATCCGTCTTTTTAGTTTAGAGATTCTCTCCTCTCAAACCAATGCAATTCTTTTAACCTTAATTTATCATAGAAATTTAACAGAATCTTGGAAAAAAGAAGCAGAAAATTTATGTCAAAAGTTACAACTTGCCCTAAATCTTGAAATTCATCTCATCGGACGTTCCAAAGGCGTAAAATGGGTTGTAGGTAAGGATTATTTAACAGAATCCCTAAGAATCCTTGATAAAACCTATCTTTATCGTTATTTTGAGGGAGCTTTCACGCAACCTAATCCTCTCATCAATGCACAAATGATTACTTGGATTTTGCGACATTTGGAGGATTCCAAGACGCAAGATTTGCTAGAAATGTATTGTGGTTGTGGCAACTTTACGATTCCACTTGCACAAAAATTTCGTAAAGTGCTTGCTACTGAAATCTCCAAAACCTCTATCCAAGCAGCACAATTTGCAACACAAATCAATCAGATTTCAAATATCCATTTCGTGCGCTTAAGCGGAGAGGAATGTATGGAAGCTCTAAATAATGTGCGAAAATTTCATCGCTTGAGAGAAATTCCTCTGGATTCTTTTCGTTTTAGTGCAGTATTGATTGACCCACCACGTGCTGGTTTAGGAGCAGAAATTTGTCATTTTTTGCAGAGATTCCAAACAATTATTTATATTTCATGCAATCCTGTAAGCCTCAAAAAAGATTTAGAGATTCTTACACAAACACATACGATTCTACATACCGCCTTTTTTGACCAATTTCCTCATACACATCATTTAGAATCTGGTGTGATTTTAAAGAGTAAATTTTAGTCAATGAGGCAAAAAATGAAAGCTTATCGTGTTTATCAGGTAGATTCCTTTACAAAAAACAGATTTTTGGAAATCCTGCGGGCGTTGTTTTGAATGCTGATGGCTTAAGTGAAATACAAATGCAGCAAATTGCGCGAGAATTAAATAATTCAGAAACAGCCTTTATCCTCTCACCTACCGCTAGTCATTACGATATAGAAGTGCGATTCTTTACTCCTACAAAAGAAGTTCCTATCTGCGGACACGCAACGATTGCCGCGCACTACATTAGAGCCTTAGAACAAGGAAAAATAGGGAAAGTTCTACAAAAGACAAAAGCAGGGATTCTGCCTGTGGATATCACACAAGAAAACAATGATTTTAATATTACGATGACGCAAGGAAAACCACAGGTAGAAAAACCGCTTGATGAGTCCATTACAAGTCAAAATCATTGAAGCATTAGGAATCCAGCCTCAAGACATTAGAGAAGATTGTCCGATTGCGATTGCCTCCACAGGACATTCAAAGATTATGATTGGCATTAAAGAGAACAAGCTATTAAACGCTATGAAACCAAACCTAGAAAACCTAAGCGTCCTTAGTGCAAAAATCCATTGCAATGGATTCTACCTTTTCACGCTCCATTTTGATACCAATCCACTCGTTCGTGGGAGAATGTTTGCCCCCGCAATTGGAATTGCAGAAGATCCTGTTACAGGAAATGCCAATGGAGCATTGGGTGCTTATCTAGTCCATTATGGAATCGTAAAACACTTAGAAACCCAAAACAATCTCTCCTTTGCGATTTTACAAGGAGAAGCCATTAAAAGAACAGGTGGAATGCGTGTGAATGTAGAGATTCAAAATGGGAAGCCCATTTTAGTGCAAATCACAGGACAAGCAATTGTTTGCTTTAAGACAGAAATTTACATTTAATTTTACCAAGCACAACTCCTCTAAAAAAATTTAAAAATATCTCCTTGTATCCCTCTGTCTTACCCCCTCATACAACACGATTCCAACACTTGTTGCGAGGTTTAAGCTACGTGCATTATTCTGCATTGGAATCGTGTAGCAAAATTCTTGATTTGCCTTTAAAATTTCCTCCCTTAATCCAGCATCTTCGCGTCCAAAATGCAAATACGCACCACCACTCAAGGGTGCTTGATAATAAGGACATTTTGCCTTGGTTGTCAAATAAAAATGCGGAATCGGCAATAATGCAGAATCCCAAAATGCTTCTGTGCTTGCCCATTCATAAACTTCCAAATCTTTCCAATAATCCATTCCAGCACGTTTTAATTCCCTTTGAGAGAGAGTAAAGCCAAGTGGATAAATCAAGTGCAATACGGAATCACTAGCAAAACAAAGGCGTCCAATATTTCCCGTATTTTGCGGAATACGTGGCTCGTGCAAAACAATATGAAAACGCATATTTATCCCTCAATATTCAATGGAAAAGTTTGGGGAGAATTTTGCGCTTGAGATTGCGTAGAATCCTTAGAGTCTTTTTGAGCTGTTTTAGGGGAGATACTTTCTGAATGACTTGCTGTTTTGATAGGCTTTTTCAAGGAGGGGGATTCAATATTGAGCGTTTGAACCAAAGGGGATTCTTGCTTGTGATACATTCTAACACTTTGGGATTCTTTTTGCGCAGTTTCTTGATGAGTGTTTTCTTTGTTTTCTAATGCATCAGAATCTTTTGATTTTTGACATAGCAAACTGCCATTGCTACAATCTTGCAAAAACTGCGCTTTAGAATAAATTGTCTCTCCCCTCATCAAAGCCTTAAAAATCAATGCAAGTGCGGACGCATTAGTTTTGCAAAATTTACTCAAGTGGTATTTAATAATCCCTATGCGAATCGTGCAAATTGCTTCAGATTTTTGCTTCTCTGATTTATTGCATTCTTTTTCATTTGCCAAATCTTCTTGTTTTTTCGCAACAAAACCTTGCATTTTCTCTCCAAAAAAGAGAAATTATAACATATTAAGAACCTTTTTTAGCAAGCTCTATGCGTGCTTTTTTACGATTCAAAGCTTTCTCAAAACGTTTTTTCTCTGCTTCGGTTTTTGGTTCTAGTGGTGGAGCTTTAACGGGTTTGCCATTTTCATCTACACATACCATTGTAAAATAAGCACTATTTGTATGCATAACGGTGCGCTTGTGAATGTCTTCAGCAATCACTTTAATACCCACTTCAAGTGAGCTTGTGCCTGTATAATTCACGGAAGCCAAAAAGGTTACCAGACTTCCCACTTCAATCGGATATTTAAAGGTTACACTATCAACCGACAAGGTTACGACATATTTTCCACAATAACGCGAAGCACAAGCATAGGCTACTTGGTCAAGGAGCTTGAGCAAATCTCCTCCATGCACCCTACCCTTGAAATTTGCAACCGCTGGAGTCATCAAGACAGACATTGTAAGAGACTTGATGTCAAAGACATTTTCCATATTATCCATTATAAACTCTCCTAAAAATTTAAATTGTGCTTATCTTAACATTTTTTTGCAAATTTTAAATAAAAAGTATCAAAATAATTTAACTTTTTATCCAATTTTTATCATTTTATGCACATTTTATCAAGCAATACATTAAAAGTGTGAAGCTATGTTACAATTTGGATATTTTTTGATTTTAAAGGATTCAAGATGAAAGTGGTTATTACAGGCGGAGGAACAGGAGGACACTTAAGTGTTGCAAGAGCATTTTTAGAAGAATTCTACAAACAAGGTTTTGAATGTCTTTTTGTTGGTTCTATTAATGGTCAAGACAAGGCATATTTTGAATCCGATTCTCGCTTAAGCAAAAAATTTTTCTTGCAAACTTCTGGCGTCGTTAATCAAAAAGGATTTAAAAAACTTCAATCCTTATGGCAACAAGCCAAAGCACTCCAAAATGCGATTGGAATCTTAAGAAAGGAAAAACAGATTGACTTTGTCTTGTCTGTGGGAGGATATTCTGCTGCACCCACAGCATTTGGAGCAGTTTTGCTTGGGATTCCACTCTTTATCCACGAACAAAATGCACAAATCGGAAAACTTAACAGAATCCTAAAACCCTATGCAAAAATATTTTTTTCCTCTTATTTGCACTCCTCGCCTTCAAGATATTATCCAATCAGTCAAGTATTTTTTACTCAAGCAAGAGTGCGCAAAAACATAAAGAATCTGCTTTTTATGGGAGGTTCTCAAGGAGCTAGAGCCATCAACAATTTTGCTCTAGCCCTCGCAGAAGATATAAAACAAAAAGGATTACGCATTTATCACCAGTGCGGTAAAGCAGAATTTACGCGCGTGCTTCAAGAATATCTCAATCTCAATCTAAAGATTGGAATTTTAAAAGAAAATATAGAATCCTTAGAAGATATAGAATCCCAAAAGATACAAATTGGTATATTAGAGGATTTAGACAATGTAGATGTTGTGCTTTTTGGATTCAGTATGCAAATGCCAGAGATTTTCAAAAAATGCGATTTTGCAATTTGTCGTGCGGGTGCTAGCTCCTTGTGGGAATTATGCGCGAATGGTTTGCCCGCACTCTTTGTCCCCTATCCTTATGCAGCGGGCAATCATCAATATTATAATGCGAAATTCCTAGAGGAAAAAGGACTTGGATTCTTATGCTTAGAGCAAGATTTATTTTGTGAAGTTTTATGGGATAGTTTAGCACTTTTAAAGGAAGATAAAATTACGCAGATTAGTCAAGATTTACAAAAAGAATGTTCAGCGCAAGCCCTCAAGCAAATGAGCAATTGTATCGTGGCAAAACTCAAGTCTAGGAATCTTTAAACTCTCGAAACAAATACCCTAAATCTATGCCATTAAGGGATTTACTATTATAAAAGTATTCTAAATTTTTTGCACCATCTATCAATTCCTTGCTCTTGATTCCGTGCTCAATAGAAATCTTTGCTTCCAAAAAAGCACTCAAATGGTCGCAATACTTTAAAAATTCACCAAAAATGGGTTGATAGATGGATTCTTGCTTGATTTCTTGCAAAAAATCCTCCCCTTTTTGCGCGCTAAAAATGACTTGATGATTCTTTTTATAACGATTGCTAAATTCATTTTGCGTATAATACACAATCTCTTGCGCAATAGAATCTGGAACAATATTCAAAATCTTTTCCCGCACAGCCTCTTCCTCAATTCGTTTAATAAATTCGTCCAAGCCCTCTACATTTTTCTTAATAGGAGAAATAATATCACGCGTTAAGATTTCTGGCAAATCGTGGAATAATCCGCAAAGAAAATGCTGAATCTGCATTTCCCTAGAAAATCCCAAATCATAGCCCAAAAGATAAGCACAAAGCGCAACTATGAGAGTATGTCCAAGCACGGAAGTGCAGGGAATGCGTGGAGTTTGACTCCAACGCTTTTGGAATCGCAGTTGCCCAAACATATCCACAATTTCACGCAATTCCTCATACATCATTTGTCGCACACCCGCAAGAGGATAATACTCATGAACCTGCTTATCTAAAGCATTTTTAATATTTTGCACATCATACATTTTTGGATTGAAATGATAAATAATATCAAATTCCCATTTAGAAGCATAGTAATGAGAAGCTTTTAGAATCTCTTTTTCAATATTATCAACCCCTCCATAAAGATATTCTTGCATAGATTCCAAAAATCCAAAACCCCTTAAATTATCCTCCAACTGCGTACAGACAAAATCTACAAGTGCTTTGTTATGATGTTTGACTAACTTATGAAAAACGGGTGGCTTGATGTCTGTTAAAATAATGCGTTCAAAAAATTCATAACAAAATTGCAAAATCAACCGCTCAAAATCAATCGTGCGTTGATTTTCCAATTGTTCAAAATGCGCAAGCAAATAGGCAATAACAATTTTGTGTGCTTGCTTATCAAGCTCCAAAAACTCTACTGGTGTTGCTTGGTCATTCCAGCGACGAATATTCGCTGCTACAAAAATTTTATGTAAAAGTTCAAATCCTAATTGTGGTTTTTTTAGCCCCATATTTCTTTCCAATCATTTGAAATCTGCGTAAATATTATCATTTGCCAAGACAAAAGTCTCCAAACATCACATCTAACATTTGAGAATATTCATAAGGTTGCGTAATAGAAGCAATCGCCTTAAGTGCTTCGTTCAAATGAAAGCTAAAAATCTCTAATTCGGCATTTTCTAATGGTTTTATTGATTGATAAAGCGCGTCAATACAAGTTTGCACCGCTTGGAATTGATATTCTGAAGTCAAAAGCAAGGATTGCGATTCCTCCTTAGAATCCAACAAGGCTTCTAAATGCCTTTTAAAATCTGCAAGCAAGGAATCCTCGGCATATAAATTGCCTTTCAAACAAAGCTTAAGCGGATTAAAATCCCGCAAAACTTCCAAATCAAGCCTGCATTCTAAATCCGCTTTATTCACCAAAACAAACACTTTTTTGCTTGTCTGATAGCTCTTTAACAAATCTATAATCTGCAAATCCTCTTGCGTCAAAGGCGAAGAACCATCAAACAAAGCAATAAGCAAATCACTATCTTGCGCTTTTTCTAGGCTTCTCTTAATCCCTTCAGATTCTATTAAATCCTTCGTCTCGTGAATCCCCGCAGTATCAATGAGGCGCAATAAATGCGCGCCTAGCATAAAATTCTCCTCAATGCTGTCTCGTGTCGTGCCTGCGATTTCGCTCACAATCGCCCGATTGCTATGCAAAAGTGCGTTCAAAAGGGAGCTTTTGCCCACATTTGGCTTGCCGATGATACATAATTTATAGCCTTCAAACAATGCGCGCTTGGCTTTGGATTGCTCTAAGAGTGAATGGAGCGTGTTAAGAATGGAATGCAATTTCCCTTTCAAACTCTCTAGCAAATCCTCTGGCAAATCCTCATCAGCATAGTCAATGAAAACCTCGCTGTGTGCAAGCAGAGTGATTAAATCGGTGCGTAACTTTTCGCAAAAGCTTTGCATTTCCCCTTTTAAATGTCGCATTAGTATTTTGTGTGCTTGCGCACTTTGGGACTCTATGAGTTTCGCGACTGCCTGTGCTTGGGATAAATCAATGCGACCACCCAAAAATGCGCGTTTTGTAAATTCTCCCGGATTTGCCAAACGCGCACCATATCGCAAACATTCTTGTAAAATATTTTGTGCGATAAAATTTCCTCCATGGCATTGAAATTCCACTACATCTTGCGTGGTATAACTATGAGGTGCTTTAAAATAAAGCAAAATACATTCGTCCAATAAATCATTGTTGTTAAAATAAATTTTAGTTAATTTTGCGTAACGCACAGGCAAAGAAGCCATAAGATTTTCTGGAGTTGTTTTGGCGAGCTTTGCCGCAATATTCAAAGAATCTTTACCACTTAGGCGCAAAACATTCAAAGAGGACTTGCCATAAGTTGTAGCAGGAGCGATAATTGTATCATCGTTAAGCATATCCATACTTTTTAGGTATGATGAAAATCATTAATAATAATATAACGTTCTCCCTCATTATTTAAACGAAAAGAAACATATTTATCCGGGAATTGCTCACGCAATTGTTTTAATGCGATATGGGCTAAAACGCCATCAAGCGGCTTTGTCTGTGCTTTACCATAAGTTTTAACATTTTCAATCGTAGGCAATAAATAATTTGCAATCATTTCTTCTTGATTACGCAAAAATTCTGCAATCTCAAGACGAATCATTAACCCATAGACGTGATTTACCCAATTAAAAATTAAATAAGAAATTGCCTTGTAGCGATAACCCTCTTTGCCAATAAGCAAAGCGGAATCCTCACCATCAATTTTGATATAAAGAGTATTTTCATCATAAGGCTCAACAAAAACTTCACTCAATCGGTACGGCAACAAACTCAAAAGCTCTTTTAGTTCCACTTGCACTTCTTTTGCAATCACTCTCAAATCTATTGTTTCTCTATTTTTAATCTCTTTATGACTTGAAATTTTGCCGACAAAATATGAATGAGAATTTTGGATTTTCGCCTCTTCTCCTAACAAAAGTTGGGATTCAGTTTTATGTGCCTGCACATTTGTCCAAAGAGATTCATTTTCTTTTTGATTTTGTTCTTTTTTGGACAAATTCTCTTGATTTGCCACATCAGAAACAAGTGAAGGTTTTTTAGAGACAGAATCACTCTTCTCTTTTTGGATAGATAGGGACTTCGGTTGGGCACAAATGATTGCGAGTTTCTTACCAATCCCCAAAAAACCTTTAGAAGGATTCTGAATAATCTCATATTCTAAATCCACAACAGAACATTCAAAATCATTTGATGCGATGATTAACGCATTTTCTAAAGTTTCTGCTTCTATCTTTTTCATTTTAATCATCTTTATGTTTATGCTCGGCAATCTCACGCGCTTTTTTGCGCTCCAATGCCTTATTGATAAGTAACTGCTGAATGATAGAGAAAATATTATTCACAAACCAATACAACACGAGTCCCGATGGGAATGTTACAAAGAAAATCGTAAAGATTAAGGGCAAAAATTTAAAGATTTTTTCCTGCATTGGGTCATTAAAGGCTGTGGGTGTTAAATGCTGTTGGAGATACATTGTGCCACCCATTAGAATTGGTAAGATAAAATAAGGGTCCATTACAGAAAGGTCATTAATCCACAATAACCAAGCCGCACCTTTAAGCTCAATCGCATTAAACAAAACACGATAGATTGCAAAAAACACAGGCATTTGCAAAAGTAGAGGCAAACAACCACCCATAGGATTCGCTCCGTGCTTTTTATAAAGTTCCATCATATGTGCTTGAAGCTTTTGTGGTTCGCCTTTATATTTTTGTTGCAATTCTTTCATTTTTGGGGCAAGGTCTTTTAGCTTTTGCATAGACACCATACCCTTATAGGTTAAAGGATAAAGCACCACCCTAACAATCAGTGTCAATAAGATAATCGCCCACCCCCAATTTCCACATAAATTATAGAGCTTATCAAGCAACAAAAAAAGTGGCTTGGCAAAAAAGGTTATAATTCCATATTCTACAACATCGGTCAAATTGGGATCAATAGTCTCAAGCAGACGATAATCTTTTGGACCAATGTAACCTTTTAATTGTAATTCACCCTCTGCGCTAACAAATGGCATAGGATTCTCACTCGGATTACTCAAAATCGTAACATTAAGATTATTACTCTTGTTAAAAATTAAAGTTGCATAATAACGATCTACTGCCGCAAGAATACTTGCATTTGCATAATTGCTTTGCCCTTGTGCATCGCCGTCCTCAATCGTTGTAATTGTATTGTCGGATTCTTTTACGATGACTCCTTTAAAAACATAGGAATCGTTTTCCACGCTTGGACGCATACCTGGGGATACGAAATAAGTGTAATTTTGTGGAATCTTGATTCTTGCTTCATAATACCCATTGGGATAAAAAGTTAGCACTTTTTCAATCTTAACCTCTCCCAATTCTTGAATCAAAGTAATAGATTGTGGCTTGTCTTTAATTTCCAAAGTGTTAAGATTTGCACTATATGGCACATTAAAAGCTTTTTGATTCAATAAGGAATCCGAAAAACGAATTTCTAAAATTTTCGGATTGCTAGGATTAGCTATATCCTCTGAAAAAAGCATCAAAGGAGTAGAATCCTTTTGGTATTTTTTTTCTTTTAAAGCAACTTCTGCAATTCTGCCCAATCTGTCAATTTTATAAGTAAAATTTTTGGATTCTATGGTTGCAAGGGTTGCGTGATTTGGATTGGATACTCTAGCTGTATCTTGCGTAATCTTACCAGAATCCACTTGTTGGATTGGAGCAACATTTTGCATTTCTCTCGTTGTTGCTTGTGTTGCATTATTTTCATTCATTTGGGGTTTATAAAAATAACTATATGGCACGAAAAAAGCAAGAGCTAAAAGCACCGCAATCAAAATTCTAGTTTGGGAGCTTAAATTATCTATTTTATCAAACACGGGAAACCTTTGAATAATTTTTGATGATATAAACCTTTTGAGTTTGTAGATTTGGTGGAAGTCCATTAGGAATATTTTTGGGATTATATTTTTGAATTTTATCGGGAATGAGCCAATACTGGACAAGATTAGGGCTACAGAAATGTGGTTCTATCTTTAAAGAAACTTGTGGGTAAGCAATACCACCCTTAAAAAACTGGTTGCAGGAAATCACCCTTGTTAGCGTCTTCCAAAGGGCTATACAAGGATTTTGAAACATAAAAATCTGTTTAGAATACTCTGAACAACTTGGATAATAGCGACAAGTCATACCCAAACTTGGAGAAATAAAAGACTGGTAAAAAGAAATTATCTTAACGCAAAATTGTTTCAACATTTTTGAGCTACCAAATTCAGCCGTATTAAAGCATATTTATAACTATCTTGTAAATTTTTGTATTCTACTTTTTCTAAACCGACTTTTGCTAGCAAAATCATATCCCCATTTTTCAAGCTTGACATAGAATCCCTATAAATATTTCTCAAACGACGTTTAACAAGATTTCTACAAACCGCATTTCCTATCTTTTTGGAAACTGAAAACCCAATCCGTTTCTCTGCCCTCTGTTGATTTTCTTTAAAAAACAAGATAAAGTAAGAGTTATGCCATTTTTTTTGGCTCTTATAAACACTATCAAAGTCTTTTTTTGTGTTTAAAGTTACCAAAATACAACCCTCAAAAAAACCTAAATGGCAAGTCTTTTTCTGCCTTTAGCGCGTCTTGCATTAATCACTTTGCGACCATTCTTAGTTTGCATTCTAACCCTAAAACCATGCGTGCGCTTACGTGGCGTATTATGTGGCTGATATGTTCTTTTCATTTCTAAAACCTTTTAAAAAAATAAAGGCGAATTTTAATGCAATTTTACTTAAAACTAGATTTATTTCTCTCTACTACTCTTCTAGGGCATTCGTCAATGCTACTGCAATAGCTGCAACTAAATCACTATCATCTCTGCTTTCTTGCGGCATTAAATCCTGTGCTTTTTGCTCTAAATACGAAGTATCAAAATTCCCTCGTCTGAAATCTTTGTCATGACAAATATTGATTAAAAAAGGAATCGTGGTCTTAACCCCACGAATTTTAAATTCATTTAAAGCACGTTGCAATTTATTAACCGCCAAATCATAACTTGTTGCACGCACAATAAGTTTTGCAATCATAGAATCATAAAAAGGTGGAATCGTAAAATCTTTATAAACATAACTATCCACCCTTACAAAAGGTCCTAACGCAGGATAATAAGAAGTAATTTTACCGGGATTTGGGACAAAATCATTCTGCACATCTTCTGCATTAATGCGTGCCTCAATCGCAAATCCTTGTGCATAAACATCACTTTGCGTAATATCCAAAATCTCACCATTTGCGATTCTAATCTGACGCCCTATTAAATCATATCCCGTAATTTCTTCTGTTACTCCATGTTCTACTTGAATACGCGTATTCATCTCCATAAAGTAAAAATTATTATAATCATCTACAAGAAACTCCACAGTTCCAGCATTAGTATATTTTGTAGCCTTTGCTGCAGCCACTGCAACACTCCCCATACGACGACGCAAATCCATACTCATTGTAGGACATGGCGCAATCTCAATTAGCTTTTGATGCCTTCTTTGAATGGAACAATCACGTTCTAGCAGATGAATTACATTACCATAATTATCACTTAGAATCTGAAATTCAATATGTCGTGGATTTTGGATATATTTTTCCATAAAAACATCTTCATTTTTAAAAAATGTTAATGCTTCCCTCTTGCAAGCTTCAAAAGAGGATTCCAAATCTTTCTCTTCCTGCACAACACGGATTCCTCGCCCTCCACCACCACTGCTTGCTTTTAAAATCACAGGATAGCCAATCTTGCGCGCAATCTTTTGAATCTCATACATACTTAGGGTATTTAATGGCTCTGTTCCGGGCACAACTGGGATTCCATTTGCAATCATTAAATTTCTCGCAGCATTCTTATCACCCATTTTAGCAATCACTTCGGAATCTGGACCAATCCAAACAATCCCTGCCTCTTTGACTTTTTTAGCAAAAAATGCGTTTTCACTCAAAAACCCATAACCCGGATGAATCGCCTCTGCCTCCATTTCTTTAGCAGCTTGAATAATCAAATCTGGGTCTAGATAACCCTTGATTGGGTCTTCACTGATTGGATAAGTATGGGTTGCCATTTTGACATGCATACTCTCGCGGTCTGCACGAGAATAAATTGCCACAGATTCTATATTTAAATCATTACAGGCGCGAATAATACGAACAGCAATTTCGCCACGATTTGCAATCAAAATTCTTTTAAACATAAAAACTCCCAATAGATAATTCTGTGCATTTTATAATTTTATTTTTGATTTATTGTTGAAGTTTAGGAAATATTTGCCAAAATTTTACCAAATATGCTAAAATTCGCGCATTTTTACACATTTCAAATACTTTTAAGGGCAACTATATGGATTTATTACACGCTGGAATTTTAGGGATTGTTGAGGGATTAACAGAATTTTTGCCCATTTCCTCCACGGGGCATTTAATCCTTACTTCAGAATTACTCGGGATTCCACAAGATGCTTTCCATAAAACCTTTGAAGTCGTGATTCAGTTGGGTTCTATTTTGGCTGTTTTGTTTGTTTTTTGGGAAAAACTCTCCAAAAATAGCTTAAATCTTTGGGTGAAATTATGTATAGGATTCCTACCTGCTGGAACTTTTGGCTTTTTATTTTATTCTTACATTAAAGCACTTTTCGCCCCTATCACTGTTTCAATTATGCTCATTATTGGTGGAATCGCTTTTATTGCACTAGAGGTTTTTCACAAAGAGAGAGAATCCCTTATCCAAAATATAGAAGAAATTACCTACAAGCAGGCACTTTGGATTGGGTTTTTTCAGGCTTTAGCGATGATTCCGGGCACTTCTCGTAGCGGTGCAACAATCATAGGGGGATTACTAATGGGCTGCAATCGTAAAGTTGCCACAGAATTTTCTTTTTTACTAGCTTTGCCTGCTATGGTTGTTGCGAGTTCTTATAGTCTCTATAAAAGCCATACAACAATGGATTTTGAAAATCTCTTTGCGCTTGGAGTGGGCTTTGTTGTAGCGTTTTTAAGTGCGCTTGTAGCAATCAAACTTTTTTTGAATTTTATCACGCGTTTTAACTTCATTCCTTTTGGAATCTATCGTATTTTACTAGGCATTGTCTTTTTATCTTATTTGGATATTCTTTAGCACAAAGCAAATTAAAATTCCAAAAGAAACGCAAGTGATTCTATCCTTTGAATCCCACCAATTATCATCAACCCTAAAAGCCCAGCAAAAAATCCTGCGAGCAAATCATCTCCCATTACGCCCCAACCACCTTTAACTTCTCTATCAATTCTACCAATCACAGAGGGTTTCCAAATATCAAACAATCTAAACAAAACAAAAGACAAGGCGATTCCAAACAAATGACTTCCAATCATTGCAACACTAATCCACACGCCTGCTAACTCATCAATCACAATTTCAGAACAATCGTGTTCCATTCCCTCTTTTTCATAATCATTAATTACCTTCACTGCAATCACAGAAATAAGCAATGCAAGCAGCAATAAAGTGCTTGGAGCAATGTAATGACTAATTGCCCACGCAAAAGGTAAGGCGACCAATGTGCCAAATGTGCCGGGTGCTTTGGGGCTAAGCCCACTAAAAAATAAGGTTAAAAAACATTTTTTAAAAAAATCACGCGAATTGCTAAAAGTATTAAAAAAATGTGTTCTCATTAAAAATCCTAATTCAAAGAATGTGTCTGATAAATATCTATTAATTTCAAATAAAAATCTTCATCGCTTTGTTCTTCAATCATTCCACTACTTGCAAACATTGCCCCAAACTGCTGAATAATACTTTCAAAACGTTTAGGAAATAAATAGCTTAGAATTTTAGCTGAAACTTCCTTGCGCACTAAAATTGTAGGTGGAATCAATCCAGACTGCAAAATTCCTTGCAAAAACCCCGAACGATAATAAATATGATGGTTTTTGCTATGCGGGCAAGTTTTAAGGCTCACAATTGTTTTGCATTGATTGCAATGCACAAACTCACTCAATAATTTAACTTTAATTTTAATATCTTTTGCCATATCAAAAATAGAATAAATTTTTTGATGGTCATAATAAATTGCCAAATTAGGATAATTTTCCCCGATTGCGATTCTATCACACCCAAGATTTTGCGCAAGAATTGCGTCTAAAATAATTCCATGCGCACCTGCAAACAAATAAATATCATCTAATGGAAAAATGGCAATGCGATTCTTTGGCAGGTAATTTGTGATAACAAATTCTAAGCAAGTTTTGCGAATATAAAAATCCAATAAACCCTCATTTTGTCGTCTTAATAGCAGTAAAACAAGTAAATCATTTTCCTCTAGGATAG
The DNA here is from genome assembly GCF_949747025.1 of Helicobacter sp. UBA3407. NCBI lineage: Bacteria > Pseudomonadati > Campylobacterota > Epsilonproteobacteria > Campylobacterales > Helicobacteraceae > Helicobacter > Helicobacter sp. UBA3407. The sequence goes on from NZ_CATKCB010000108.1 coordinate 33,470, forward strand.
AGCGGAAAATGCGCTCGTGGATACGTGTAATAGGAGAAGCGTCCAAAACCATTGCTGTAACGCTTTGCGTGTTATTCCTCTTTTTAAATTGCGTGATTGCTTGTTTTGTCGCGCGGTCTTTAAAGGCAAAAATTTCCGATTGCAGATATAATTCATATTCCCCACAAAGCGCGTAATTTCCAAGCCGATTATAAATATGCTGTGCCTTTTTAGAATAAATATCTCCGCTCATTATTTTAAACAATCGTGCTTGTTTATCAATCTTAAAAGCAGAATCCACAAGTAATTTACCGCATAAATGATTTTCACAAATAAGGGCAATCTCATCACCCTTTTTGGATTCTTTCATTACTTGCTCATTGCGTTTTCCTGCGGGTGCTAAAATGAAAGAAAAGGGGAAACTTTGCCCCTCAAACAATCCTGTATTATCTACTTCGTGCATTTCCTTTTCATTCATCAAATGATTCACAGGAGTAAGCAAACCCTCTTGACACAAGAGGAGAGCAAACACTGCTTCTTTGTCAATGAATAAAGCAGGGGTGGATAAATTATTTTTTCTTTGTGATTCCATATTTTTTTCGTTTCTCCCATAAACTCTTGCGAGACATACCTAAACGTTTGCTAAGTTCTGTATCAGGGTATTTATCTTCAAATCTTAAAATCATTGTTTTAATATATTCATCAACACTTAACACATCTTCTTGGAATCCTTGCGCCATCTCTTTCACATTGATTTCAAAGACATTTTTAAAATCATGTAAATCACCGCCCAAACAAGCAAGAATCACGGGAATATTTTTGAATGCTTTAATACACTCTTCTTTTTCCTCTTTGCGCAAGGTCTCAAACCCTACAATATAAGTTAATTGTGTTTTAGAAATATTTTTAAAAATTTCCTTATAGTTATGAATTTTATACAAAGAAACAAAATTAATAGCAAATTTTTTATGAATCGCATAATTGACAACACACATATCAATTGCTCTTTGCGATACACTTTTAATAATCAAAGGAAAGGATACTTTTGCACCAATCGTATAAGTAGGCATTGATAAAGAATCGCAAAAATAATCCCTATAAAATGCGATTTCCTTTTGTAATTGACGAAAAGCTGTATAATGCTCAATTTTGCGAATCAGCTCGTCAATCATAAAAGGTTTCACAATATAATCACTCACTCCGGCTTTCAATGGACGTGTTACCATTTCATCATTTACATAAGGAATCATTAAAATCACAATAGAATCTTTAAATTTTTCAATCAATGAATAAAAATTTTGACCTGGTATATTTGCTGAAAGCAAAATAATATCTGCCACTTCAAACTGCAAAGCTTCCTCTATACTCGGCACCATTTCGCAAGCAAATCCAAAATGACTCAATTTCGAAGCAATGCTTTGAGATAAATAAATTTCATTCTCCACAATTAATATTTTCATTCTATTCCCCCTAAAGCGAAATAATTTTTTTCCAATCAAAATATTCCAAAACAACACTTGCTTGCACCAAAATTCCTTCTCCTTTGCCAATAAACCCCAATTTTTCCGTTGTTGTTGCTTTGACATTTACCTTAAATACATTAATTTGCAAAATTTCTGAAATTTTCTTTTCCATTGCATTTTTATAGGGAGAAATTTTTGGTTTTTGAGCAAAAATTGTAATATCTGCTTGCAAAATATCGTAGCCCACATCCCGTACAAAATCTACAATAATACGCAACAAATCAGCGGAATTTGCTCCTTTATAAGCTGGGTCATTATCAGGAAACCACTCACCAATATCCCCAAACCCAATTGCCCCCAAAAGTGCATCACTTAATGCATGCAAACAAACATCGCCATCACTATGTGCAATCAGGCGAAATTCACACGGAATTGCGACACAGCCTAACAAGATTCCTTCTCCTTTATCCAATGCGTGAATATCACTTCCACTTCCAACAAGTGTGTGTGTGCTAGGGTTTGGCAGAGGAATTGTTTTTAAATCCTCTAAAAAGGTTAATTTTTTTGCCTCTGCTGCTCCTTGAACAAACCCAATGCTCCCACCTTGTGCAAAAATCGCGCTACTTTCATCTGTGAAATCTCCATTTTCTAAAGCAGATTTTAAGACATTCAAACGGCTCAATTGTGGCGTTTGAATAATTTTTAAATTGTCTCGCTTGAGATAGTCTAGTTTGAAACCATTAGAATACACTATTGTATCATTTAGTTTCAGATATGGAACAATACAATCATAATTACCTATTTCTTTAAGGACTCTTTGGCTCAAAAACGCTGAATTGCAACGCGCAATATCACTTACTAGCACATATTCTACGAAATCCTCAAGCATTATTAGTGCATTTTTTAGTGATTCTTGACGCGTAGAACCACCCTTTACTAGCACAAAATCTAGCGAAAATGCGTCCAAATATTTCTGCATATATTTTATTTCGGTAGATTTTGCACTCAAGATACAACGCGAAAAAGGATAAATATCGCGAAAATCTAATGCAACCTTTAACCAAAGCGGAATCTCACCCACGCGCAACCATTGTTTTTTAGGCAATCTAAGTTTTTGAACTGATTTGTGTATCGTTTCACTAGATGATAAAGCTGATAAGCAAAAGCGACTGCTATCGCCTGCACCCAACAAAATCAATGCGATATTTGACAAATAAATTCCTTGATTTTAAAAATTGTGGAATTATACATTTTGAAAGTTTTAGAATCCCTTTAGGATTCAAAAACTTAAATCTTGAAGTGATTGATATGATTTTTTAAGACATTTGCAATGTTTTTAAGTGTTTGCGCCGCTTCCGTATTATTCTCCATCAATTCTGCAGTATTTTTGGAATCCCTTGAAATTTCATCTAATCCTTTAGATAGATTTTCCATATCCTGCACTTGCTTATAAGTTGCATTGGTTACTTCTTTCGCTTTACTTAAAGAATCGCTTGCTTGAGAATTGATTTGTCCCAAGATTTCACTTGCTTCATTTGCAAGCTCCATACCTTTTTCTACCTGTGGAACCGCATTTTGAATCGCCTCTACCGCAGTTTGCGTTTCACCTTGTATCACTTCAATCATTCTTGTAATCTCTGAAGTTGCTACCCCTGTGCGTTCGGCTAATTTTCTAATCTCATCGGAAACAACAGCAAATCCTCTCCCAGCTTCCCCTGCTCTTGCAGCTTCAATCGCAGCATTAAGTGCAAGTAGGTTGGTTTGGTCCGTGATTTCTTTAATCAAATCTGCGCTTCCGCCAATTTCTTGAGAGTGTTTTTCTAGCATACGAATATGTTCTGATGAAAGAGTAACGGTTTCTGTAATGCGCTCAATGCTTTCTACTGTTGTTTTCATAGCTTCTATACATTTATCTGATAGATTTGTAGTATATTCAGAATTTTCCTCTGTTTGTTTTGCGATATTTGAAATATGATTTACAGCGTTCATTACTTGCTTAATACGTTCTGTTGAAACTTCTGAACTTTCAACCTGGCGATAAGATGAAGATTTGGATTCTTCAGAACTTTTTGTTACTTCATTTGCGCTTTCATTCAGCTCTTGGGTAGATTTCATAATTTCCGAAACAATCTCTCTAAGTTTTTCTTGCATTTGCTCCATAGAAGCAAGCATACTCTCTTTATATTGCGTTCTTATAGGAGTATTCAAATTGCCACTTGCAATACTAAGCACTACTTTAACAACTTCTTTTGGCTCTCCTCCCAAAGATGAAATAACCAATCTAGAAATATAAATTGCAGTTAAAACTGCCACAATCAAAGAAATAATAGTCAGCATCATCGTTAGAGACAAATAATTATCAATCTCATCAATTGCTGCTTTGGTAAGTTTTTGATTCTTATCTTCTTGATAATCTATAAACTCATTAATTACATTTAACCATTCTACAAATGCCCCTCGTGCTTGATTAATCAACAATTCGTTTGCGCCAATTCTATCAGATTGTGCTTTTTTGATGATAATTTCAGAAATCATAGGCATTGTTTTGGCTTCTACACCTTTAATACGTTGCAAAATCTCCTTGTCTTTTGCATCTACCATATGCTCATCTTTAAAAATTTCGTCCATTTTAATTGAAGAATCTTTATAGAATTCTTCTAGTTTTTGGATTAAACGCAAAGTATTTTCAATCTCTTGCACATTGTCCAAAATCACAACATCACGCACTGCAATTGCTCTATCATGCACGCTTCCACGAAAATTAATTGCATATCTTTGTTTTACCGCATTAACCTCTGTCATTTCTGCCAATGTTTTTTCTACAAAACTAATCTTGATATATCCTGTAATGGAGATAACTAAAATAAAAGCTAAGATAATGCCAAACCCTATAAAAAGCTGTGCTTTTAACGATAAATTTCTTCCAACCACAAAAAATCCTTTATCTTTGATTTTTAAATAAGATTATGTAAAATTATATCACATTTTTTATTAAAAAATAAACTTTATTATTTATTTTGATTTTCTTTAATTATCTTTGCAATAAGTTCTAATGGGTGCAAAAATGGAATCTCTACATTTGCTTGATACAGCGCATTGCTTAACTGCATACGACAAGCACTACATTCTGCTACGATGAACTGCGCTTGTGTTTTTTCTATCATTTTTGCTTTTTTACTCCCCACTTTGCTAGCCAATGCAAAACGCTCTGTCTGGATTGTAACGCCACCAAATCCACAACAAGCAGTGGAATCCTCCATCTCAACGAGCTGATAATTTTGCTGCAATAATTTACGCGGTTCTTGATAAACTCCAAGCACTTTTCTTGCGTGGCACGGGTCGTGGTAAGTAAAGGTTTGTTTTGGGGATTGAAATTCTTGTTTGAGGCGATTTTGTTCTATATTGTTTAGAATCTCTACCAAGTTTGTTTGGGATTCCAAATATTTGGTCGCCATATAAATTTTTGGCAAAAGCTTTTCTATTCTTGATTTTAACTCTAAATCCTTTTCCATAAAATGCTTCCAATCCTCTAATATCATTGCGCCACAAGTCGCCTCTGGAATCAAAATCGCATCTACTTCTTCTATAAAGCTTTCAAAATATTCTACATTCTGACGAATGAGTGTATCTACGCTAGCGAAATCTCCTGTAAAATAAGCAGGTGCGCCACAGCATTTTTGCCCTTTTGCTAGCTTTGCATTGATTTGTAAAGCCTCTAAAATCACTAGCAAAGATTCACCAACATTTTTATAATTATAGTTTCCCAAACAACCAATAAAAATTGCTACCTTTCTAGTCTTTTGGGATTGTTTGGAATCCACAAAGCAGATTTCCTCTGAATGAGAATTTAGAAAACTTCTCTTTGCGATTCCTCCAAAGATTCTATTCTTAACCAAAGGCAAGGTAAAACGTGGCTGAATAGAATTGCCATCTTTTGTTGCTTGATACAACAAAGGGGCAAAAATCGCACCAAGTTTGAATCCAAAATCCATTATTTTTCTATGTTTCAAAAGATAAAAAAAGATGCGTTTAAACCAAGCAATTCCATATTTTTGAGCAATTTCATAGCGAATATTTTCAATCAAAGTATCTGTGGGCAAAGAATTAGGACAAACACGTACGCAAGTTGTGCATAAAAAACAAGTTTCAAAAATATCTTTAGCATTTTTATCTAGCGGAATCTCTTTGCGCTGATATGCCCCCAAAAGGTCAATAAAGCCGCGTGGAGAAGTCGCCTCATCTCCATTAATGCTAAAAATCGTGCAATCGGGCAAGCATTTGCCACATTTCACGCAGGCATTGCTTGTCTTTAAATAATCGTAATTGTCAAAATGCGCCATTGGGTTACCCTAATTTTTAAATTGTTTTACTAAAAACTTTTTGATTGGTATTAAACTTTTTTAAATACGCATCAAATGGCATTACGATATTACGAATCAACAATGCACCCGTTTCACTCACCCAAATCCCTTTTGCATTTATCTCCACCAATCCTTCTTCCTCCAAAGGTTTAAGCTCCTCTAACGCTTCTTTGAAATGTTCTTTAAAATCAAACGCAAACTGCTGATTTATCGTGCTAAAATCCAATTTAAAATTGCTCATTAATTGCATAATCACTGCTTTTCTAATCTTATCCTCATTGCTTAGCCTAATACCTTTCGCGAAAGGCAGGCGATGATTGTCCAATGCCTCTTGGTATTGCGTCAAATCCTTGTAATTTTGCGCATAATAATCCTTGCCACCGCCAATAGAAGTCAGCCCGATTCCAATCGTTTGCGTGCCTCCTTGCGTGCTATATCCTTGAAAATTACGTTGTAATTGCCCTTTTTGTATAGATTTAAACAACTCATCATCAGGCTTTGCAAAATGGTCCATTCCAATCATTTGATAACCATTTTTAAGCAAATAATCCATCGTCCATTCTAAGATTCTAAGCTTTTCCTCTGGGTGTGGGAGAGTGGTTTCATCAATCTTACGCATTGTTTTTTTAATCCAAGGGACATGCGCATAGTTAAAGACAGCAAAGCGGTCTGGATTGAGGAGCAAGCAGGATTCTAAAGTTTTCTTAAAAGTCTCCAAACTCTGATAGGGCAAGCCATAGATTAAATCAAAATTAATAGAAGTAATCCCATAATCTCTTGCAAGCTGGATTGCCTTTTGGACAAGCGTAAAAGGTTGGATTCTATGAATCGCTTCCTGCACCTTTGCATCAAAGTCTTGGATTCCAAAGCTTAGGCGGTTAAAACCTCCTTTTTTTAACACTTCCATTTGTGAAAGCTCAAAAAATCTAGGGTCAATCTCACAGGCAATTTCCGCATTTTGTCCAAAATTTGGAAAAGCATCTTTCAATAAATCAACCAAAACCCCCAATTCTTCTGCATTAAAAAATGTAGGAGTGCCGCCACCAAAATGGAGTTGATACACGGGCTTGTTTGTATCCATAGCATTTTTTAACAATTCTAACTCTTTTTTGAGATATTCTAAATAAATTTTTTTGTTTTCCTCTTTGCTTGTATAGACTACATTGCAACCGCAAAAATAGCACGCGCTACGACAAAAAGGTAAATGCACATAAAGAGAAAGGGGGCTTGTATCTGCTTTTAAATCCTGCAAATACAAATCCAAAGTATATTTTTCGCTAAACTCCACTGCAGTGGGATAACTTGTATAACGCGGACCGGGCTTAGAATAAGTGGCAAATTGTTTAAAATCAATCTTATTGGATTGCATTTTGTGGAATCCTTCAACTAAAGTTAAAATGAATCAGGGATTTTTGGAATCTCAAAGAACAAATAGGGATAACGTTTTTTAAGATTTTTTACCAAAGCTTTGGGTTCTTTTTCGTAATTTTTAATTTCTTTCAATGCAATGCACCACACATCTTCAAAATCCACTGGCACATTATAATAAATTTCTTTCTCTAGCTTAAAAAGATATTTATCTATCTCAAGCTGTTTAGCAGATTCCAAAAGTTGTTGCATATTTTTTTTGGATACTAAATAAAATTCTTGTGCGTTTTTATCTTTGAAACAATAGGTTAAATCTCCGTCCAAGTCAGAATCATAAACCTTAGATTGCGTCTTTGCATTGTGGATAATCTCTTGCAATGAATCATAAAGATTATTTGTCTGATGGATTGAATTATTTCGTTTTACTAGCGGTTTTGGTGTAGCCAAACCATTACTCCTTTTTGAGCATGTAGGCGATTTTCTGCCTCTTGAAAAATTTTACTCTGCGCTGATTCTAATACTTCCTCACTGACTTCTTGTCCGCGATAGGCTGGCAAACAATGTAAAAAGATTGCGTCTTGTTTGGCAAGTTTCATCAACTTGCTATCCACACAATAATCCTGAAATGCTTTTTTTCTTGTTTCTTTTTGCTCTTCTTGCCCCATAGAAGCCCAAGTATCGGTTGTTACAACATCTGCCCCTAAAATTGCCTCTTGGGGATTCTCACTTAATAAAATCTTTGCGCCTGAAATTTTAGCAAAACTTTCTGCTTTTTGCAGAATCTTTTGAGAAACTTCATAATTTTTTGGCGAAGCAATACGCAAAGTAAAACCAAGTTTAGCCGCAAGCATAAGCCAAGAATGTGCCATATTATTTCCATCACCAATATATGCAACGATAGGATTCTTATCCTTGCCACACTCTTGCATTGTCATAAAATCAGCCAATAATTGCATTGGGTGAAAATCATCACTTAGTCCATTTATCACAGGCACATTAGAATATGCGGAAAATTCCTCCAAACGCGAATGCTCGTGTGTCCGCATCATTACCAAATCCACCATAGAAGATAACACACGCGCAGTATCCTTAATCGGCTCTCCGCGTCCTAATTGCGTATCATTGCTAGAAAGAAAGATTCCATTACCACCCAACTGATAAATTCCTGTTTCAAAACTCACGCGTGTTCTTGTGGAGTTTTTCTCAAAAATCATACCCAAAGTTTTGTGTGCAAGTGGATTACTATATATACCACTTTTTACTTCGTTTTTAAGGGTTTTAGCGAGAATTAAAATTTCTAAAATTTCTTCTTTGCTAAAATCCGCCAAAGTCAAAAAATGTCGCATTTTGTAACCTCAAATAAATTTAAATCAAAAGTTTATCTTACCCAATCAAGCCAAAATAAAACTTTAAACAAAATCAAAGGCTTATCATACAATAATTTTTGCTAAAAAAGGCTCAATATGCACGAATTTTCTGTCGTCTCTTCTCTCATAGAATCCTGCGAAGAAATTGCGCAACACAATCAAGCAGAGAAAATTCTAGCGATTCATTTAGATATTGGGGAGCGGAGCGGAGTCAATGTTGCTTTGCTAAAAAGTGCGTTTGAAGAGTTTAAGCTAGGTAGTCTCTGCGAGCAAGCCAAACTCCTTATTCAAGAATCCAAAGTAGAACTCACTTGCGATTCCTGCCATCAAAGTAATCTCGCAAACGAGCTAGATTATACACATTGTCCTAGTTGTGGAAGTGAGCAAGTAAAAATTACAAAAGGTAATGAAATGCTTCTCTTGCGTTTAGAAATGAAATAAATATTCTTGCGAGGTTCAAGGAATCGTGGCACACATTTTGTTCTTGCGGGCATTTTTAAAAAAATGCGTGGCGTGCGCGCAAAGCATTCACCCGCAAAGCGCAAATCTAAATCAAAGAATCTTGGCATTGAATATTTAAATTGCCCAAAGAATAGATTTCTCTGTCATTTACAAAGCTCATTCCTCACAATGAGAAAGGAAAAACTCCTTACGATGACAAAAAGGAGACACAATAACTTACCTTTAATTTAGAATCGCACTAGCAAGCATAGAACCAATCCAAGCGACAATATATGCACAAATAGTCGTCATAACGAACAAAAATACAATATATTTAAATCCACCCGCCTCTTTGCCAAAAACCACCGTCGCCGCAAGACAAGGATTGTAAATCATCACAAAGAGAATAAAAGCGATAGCGGTTTGCAATGGGATTGCTCTCTTAATCACTTGCATAAGATTTTCACTCTCTTCATCTACTTCTCCGCCTAGAGAATAAAGCACACCCATAGTAGAAATCACCACTTCTTTTGCCGCCAATCCACTCAAAAGTGCTACACTCATCCTCCAATCGAAATCAAGAGGAGCAAAAACAGGCTCAATCAACTTACCTGTCATTCCCAAATAGCTATTTTCAATCAAGGATTCCTCCAACGCAAAGGCGAGCTTTTCTTTTTCCTCTTCATTCAATACCTGTTCCATCTTGCTTTCATAAACCTCTTTCGTCTCTTCTTGAATAGGATAAGAGCTTGCAAACCATATCAAAACAGAGGCTGCCAAAATAAAAGTCCCTGCCTTTTTAAGATACATTTTTGCTTTAGTATAAATCGCAAACCATACCAATCTCC